>NZ_BCBT01000018.1:0-104350 GCF_001320965.1 Pseudomonas sp. NBRC 111143
CGGGCGATCTTGGTCGACTCGTCACCGATGCGCTCCAGGTCGATCACCGACTTGGAGATGCTGATGATCAGACGCAGGTCGGACGCCGCAGGCTGGCGACGGGCGAGGATGCGCACGCATTCCTCGTCGATGTTGCGCTCCATCTGGTTGATCTGTTCATCGACCTCACGCACCTGCTGGGCCAGGCCCGAATCGGCTTCGATCAGCGCAGTCACGGCATCGTTGACCTGCTTCTCGACCAGGCCCCCCATCGCCAGCAGGTGGCTGCGCACTTCCTCGAGCTCGGCGTTGAACTGCTGGGAGATGTGATGGGTAAGGCTTTCTTTGTTGATCATCGTTCTCTAGTCCCTGAATCCTGTAGGAGCGGGCTTGTCGGGGCGCCGAATCGCCGCGCTGCTAGCCGTAACGCCCGGTAATGTAGTCTTCGGTCTGCTTCTTCGCCGGATTGGTGAAGAGCGTGTCGGTATCACCGAATTCGATCAGCTTGCCCATGTACATGAAGGCGGTGTAGTCGGAGACGCGCGCCGCCTGCTGCATGTTGTGGGTCACGATGACGATGGTGTACTTGGATTTCAGCTCGTAGATCAGCTCTTCGACCTTCAGCGTGGAAATCGGGTCCAGTGCCGAGCAAGGCTCGTCGAGCAGCAGGACCTCAGGCTCCACGGCGATGGTACGGGCGATCACCAGACGCTGCTGCTGACCACCGGACAGTCCCAGCGCCGAGTCGTGCAGGCGGTCCTTGACCTCATCCCACAGCGCTGCGCCCTTGAGCGCCCACTCGACCGCTTCGTCGAGCACGCGCTTCTTGTTGATACCCTGGATACGCAGGCCGTAGACCACGTTCTCGTAGATGGTCTTGGGGAACGGGTTGGGCTTCTGGAACACCATGCCCACCCGGCGACGCAACTCGGCCACATCTTCGCCCTTGCGGTAGATGTTGTTGCCGTACAGGTTGATGGCGCCTTCCACGCGGCAACCATCGACCAGGTCGTTCATGCGGTTGAAGGTGCGCAGCAGCGTGGACTTGCCGCAGCCGGACGGGCCAATGAAGGCGGTCACGCGCTGTTTGGGGATGTTCATCTGTACATCGAACAGCGCCTGCTTGTCGCCGTAGAACAGCGACAGGCCCGGGACTTCGATGGCCACGGTCTCTTCGGCCAGGCGCAGGCTCTGCTTGTCGCGGCCCAGGGCCGACATGTCGATGCCGTGGGAGTGGGATTCTTGCTGCATGGTCAACTCCATACGCTATCAATTCGTTTCAAAGGGCCGCCCATACCGTGGGCGGCTCACTTGCAATCAGGATCAGCTGTCGAGCGCCTTGTACTTCTCGCGCAGGTGGTTACGGATCCACACCGCCGAGAGGTTGAGGGTCGCGATCACCAGTACCAGCAGCAGCGCCGTGGCGTAGACCAGCGGACGCGCGGCCTCGACGTTGGGGCTCTGGAAGCCGACGTCGTAGATGTGGAAGCCTAGGTGCATGATCTTCTGGTCGAGGTGCAGGTAAGGGTAGTTGCCGTCCACCGGCAGCGATGGCGCCAGTTTCACTACACCCACCAGCATCAGCGGCGCCACCTCGCCTGCGGCGCGCGCCACGGCGAGAATCATGCCGGTCATCATCGCCGGGCTGGCCATCGGCAGTACGATTTTCCACAGCGTCTCGGCCTTGGTCGCACCCAGGGCCAACGAGCCCTCGCGCACGGTACGCGGAATCCGCGCCAGGCCTTCTTCAGTGGCGACGATCACCACAGGAACCGCCAGCAGCGCCAGGGTCAGCGAGGCCCACAACAAGCCTGGCGTGCCCAGCGTAGGCGCCGGTAGCGATTCGGGGAAGAACAGCCGGTCGATCGAGCCACCCAGCACGTACACGAAGAAGCCCAGGCCGAATACGCCATAGACGATCGCCGGCACGCCGGCCAGGTTGTTCACCGCGATGCGGATCAGCCGCGTAACCGGGCCTTGCCTGGCGTATTCGCGCAGGTAGACCGCGGCCAGCACGCCAAAGGGGGTGACGATCACGGCCATGATCAGAGTCATCATCACCGTGCCGAAGATGGCCGGGAAGATCCCGCCTTCGGTGTTGGCTTCACGCGGGTCGTCGCTGAGGAACTCCCAGACCTTGCTGAAGTAGGCGCCCATCTTGGTCATCGCCGACATGCCGTTCGGCTGGATGGCATGCACCACCTTGCTCAGGTTGATCTCCACCTGGCGGCCGTTGGCGTCGCGGGCCACCAGGCTGTCGCGGGCGAAGGCCTGGTGCAGGCCGGTCAGGCGCTCCTCGATGGTCTTGTAGCGGCTGTTCAGCTCTGCGCGTTCAGACTCGATATCGGCCTGGGCGGCCGCATCCAGCTTGCCCTGCAGTTCTAGCTTGCGGCTGTGCAGGCGCAGGCGTTCGAGGCCGTGGTTGATAGAGCCGATGTCTTTCTTCTCGAGCGACACCAGTTGGTCGTTCAGGTCGCTGGCGCGCTTGAGGCGGCTCTGCAGTTCGTTCCAGGCGCTCGGGCCTTCGGCGACCACACGGCCTTCTTCCTTGACGCTGACCAGGTAACCATAGAAGTTGCCCCACTCGCGGCGCTCCAGGGCAATCAGGTCGGCAGGCTTGCTCTGGTCCACCAGCCATTCGCCGACCAGCCAGGTGAAATCGCTGCCGTTGAGGTCGCGGTTTCCGACCTTGACCAGCTCGCGGGTCATGAACTCCGGCCCCTGGTCAGGTACCGGCAGGCCAGCGCTCTTGAGGCGCTCGCGCGGGACTTCTTCCTTCTGCACCACTTCGCCGACGATTACATGATCGGCCTGGCCGGGCACCTTGTAGGTGGCCTGGACCAGGTCGGCCGGCCAGAAGTGGCCCAGGCCGCGAACAGCGATCACGGCGAGCAGGCCGACGGTCATGATCACCGCCATGGCGACCGCGCCACCGCTGATCCACACGCCCGGCGCACCGCTCTTGAACCAGCCTTTGAGGGAATCCTTTTTCACGGATCTCTACCTTTCTATCAAAGCGACGAGTATTTCTTGCGCAGACGCTGGCGAATCAGCTCGGCCAAGGTGTTCATGATGAAGGTGAACATCAGCAGCACGAGGGCGGCGAGGAACAGCACACGATAGTGGCTGCCGCCGACTTCCGACTCGGGCATTTCCACGGCCACGTTGGCGGCCAGGGTGCGCATGCCCTCGAACAGGTTCAGCTCCATCACCGGGGTGTTGCCGGTGGCCATGAGCACGATCATGGTCTCGCCCACCGCCCGGCCCATGCCGATCATCAGCGCCGAGAAGATGCCCGGGCTTGCGGTGAGGATGACCACGCGGGTCAGGGTCTGCCAAGGCGTCGCGCCCAGCGCCAGCGAGCCGAGGGTGAGGCTGCGCGGCACACTGAACACGGCGTCTTCGGCAATCGAGTAGATGTTGGGGATCACTGCGAAGCCCATGGCGATACCGACCACCAGGGCGTTGCGCTGGTCGTAGGTAATGCCCATGTCGTGGCTGATCCACAGGCGCATGTCGCCGCCGAAGAACCAGCTCTCCAGGAACGGGCTCATGGACAGCGCGAACCAGCCGATCGCCAGGATCACCGGGATCAGGATCGCCGCCTCCCAGCCATCCGGGACGCGCTGACGGATCGACTCTGGCAGGCGGCTCCAGGAGAAGCCCGCCACCAGGATGCCGATCGGCAAGATCAGCAACAGGCTGAACACGCCCGGCAGGTGGCCTTCGAGATACGGCGCCAGGAACAGGCCGGCGAAGAAGCCGAGGATCACCGTCGGCATCGCTTCCATCAGCTCGATCACCGGCTTGACCTTGCGACGCATGCCAGGGGCCATGAAATAGGCGGTGTAGATGGCCGCGGCAATGGCCAGGGGTGCCGCCAGGATCATCGCGTAGAACGCGGCCTTGAGCGTACCGAAGGTCAGCGGCGACAGGCTCAGCTTGGGTTCGAAATCGGTGTTGGAGGCGGTCGACTGCCAGACGTACTTCGGCTCGTCGTAGTTCTCGTACCAAACCTTGCCCCACAACGCGCTGAAGGACACTTCAGGGTGCGGGTTGCGCAGGCTCAGTGGCAGCAGCTTGCCGCCTTCTTCGATCATGATGCGGTTGGCGCGCGGCGACAGCGCCAGCACACCGGCGCCATCGGCGACCCGCTCGACCAGCAGGGTACGGTGCGCGGTGCTGTGGAACACACCAAGCTTGCCGTCGTTGTCCAGGGCGATGAAGCCCTTGCGCCGCTCCTCGGCATCGATCTGGGCGATCGGTGCCTTGCCCAACTGGAAGCTGCGGATCAGCTTGAAGCGCGACTCGCCATCCGAGTCGCGGGCCATGAACCACTGGCTCAGGCCACCCTTGGAGTCGCCGAAGATCAGCGAGATACCACCGACCAGCTGGCCACTGGCGGTGATTTCGGCGTTGCCGTCTTCGAGCAGCTTGTAGCGACCGTTGAGGCTCTTGTCCCGCAGGCTGAAGACATCGGCGGTGGCGCGACCGTTGACCACGTACAACCACTGCTGGCGCGGGTCGATGAAGATGTTCTTCACTGTTTCGGTCATCTGCGGCAGCGCGATGCGGTTCTGTTCGGTGGTGGTCTCACCCGTCATCATGTTTTCGGTACGCGACAGCTCGATCACCTGCAGTTGCGCACCGGTGGAGCCGGCCAGCAGCAGGGTGTCGCCATTGAGGTTGACGCTCACGTGCTCCAGCGCACGACCCTGTTCGTCGAGGGCGAAAGGATCCTGACCATAGGGGTAGTCGATACCCGCATTGATGGTCTTCTTGTTGTCCGGATAGGTGATCTTGTAGGTGTGGTGGAACACCAGCGCCTGGCCATTGGACAGCCCCAGCACCACCAGCGGACTGCCCGGCTGGTCGGTACCGATCGAACTGACCGTGGTGCCCGTCGGCAGCGGCAGGTCGACGCGCTTGATCTCGGCACCGGTCTTGGTGTCGAAGAACAGCGCCTGGCCCTTGTCGGAAACACGCATGCCCACGAGGTTCTGCTCCTCGAGGGCGATCATCAGCGGCTTGCCGGCATCCTGCTGCAACCAGGTTGGCTCAAGGGCTTTCTTGCTGGTCAGCTCCGCGCCCTGGAACAGCGGCAGTACCACGTAGGCCAGATAGAAGAAGATCAAGGTAATGGCTGCCAATACGGCAAGCCCGCCCACCAGGACATACCAGCGGTTCAGGCGGTCCTTCAACGCGCGCATGCGGCGCTTGCGTTGCAGCTCGGGCGTATTGAAATCAATGCGCACGGGAGGGGAATTTGGGGTCATTGTGGAATTGGCCAGATCATTCATGCGCACACCCTAGCGGTCCCGTATGACAGAAACATGACAGTGTAGTGACGCAAAAAAGCCCGCCGCTCAGGAGACCTGGCTTCGGACTGGGGAAAGTCGTGGAAGGGGCCGACCCACTGGCCCGCCCCTTCCGGGCAACACGTCTTACTTGTGGGACAGACCCAGGTCACCCAGGGTCTTCTCGACCACTTTGGCTGGCAGCGGGATGTAGCCATCCTTCACCACGACCTGCTGGCCTGCCTGCGACAGGACCAGCTTCACGAACTCGGCTTCCAGCGGTGCCAGAGGCTTGTTCGGTGCCTTGTTGACGTACACGTACAGGAAGCGCGACAGCGGGTAGGTACCGTTCAGGGCGTTGGCTTCGTTATCTTCGATGAACTCGCCGCCTTCCTTCTTGGCCAGGGCTACGGTCTTGACGCTGGCGGTCTTGTAACCGATACCCGAGTAGCCGATGCCGTTCAGCGAGGAGCTGATCGACTGCA
This sequence comes from Pseudomonas sp. NBRC 111143, assembly GCF_001320965.1. NCBI lineage: Bacteria > Pseudomonadati > Pseudomonadota > Gammaproteobacteria > Pseudomonadales > Pseudomonadaceae > Pseudomonas > Pseudomonas sp. NBRC 111143. The sequence goes on from NZ_BCBT01000018.1 coordinate 5,762, forward strand.
CGACCGAAGCCGAGCCAGGTTGTTCGTTGACGTTAGGCTTGAAGTCGCCTTTGCACAGGGCTTCTTCCTTGAAGTAGCCGTAGGTGCCCGATACCGAGTTGCGGCCGAACAGCTGGATTGGCTTGTTGGCCAGGTCACCGGTCACACCGACATCACCCCAGGTCTTGATCTCGGCCTTGCCACCGCACAGGCGGGTGGAGGAGAAGATCGCGTCGACCTGAGCCATGGTCAGGCCCTTGATCGGGTTGTCCTTGTGCACGAACACGGCCAGGGCGTCGACAGCGACCGGGATGGCGGTCGGCTTGTAGCCGTACTTCTGCTCGAAGGCCTGCAGCTCCACGTCCTTCATCTTGCGGCTCATCGGGCCCAGGTTGGCGGTGCCTTCGGTCAGCGCGGGTGGCGCGGTGGAGGAGCCGGCAGCCTGGATCTGGATGTTTACGTTCGGATATTCCTTCTTGTAGGCCTCGGCCCACAGAGTCATCAGGTTCGCGAGGGTGTCGGAACCGACGCTGGAGAGGTTGCCCGATACGCCAGTGGTCTTGGTGTAGGTCGGGATAGCAGGGTCGACAGCGGCGACCGCGTTGGCGGCAGCGACGCCAGCGGCGGCAAAGGTCAGGGCCGCCATCAAACGCTTCAGTTTCATGCCTTGCTCCTAGCAGGAATATTGGGTGTGTTGGATGGAACGGGGCCCAGTATCGGCAGGCCGCATGAACACGATATGACCTAATTGTGACAAATGGATGAAAGGCCATCATCGCTGCCGAGGATGGCCTTTCGGGTGCCGCAGGAAACCGAGTCAGCGCTTGTTGATCAGCAGGTACACCCCGACCAGCAGCCCCACAGCGCACAGGCCTGCCACATAGTAGGCCGGTGCCATCGGGCTGAATTTGAGCAGGGCGGTCACCACCATCGGGGTCAGGCCGCCGAAAATGGCGTAGGCGACATTGTAGGAGAACGACAGCCCGCTGAAGCGCACCACCGCCGGGAAAGCCTTGACCATCACATAAGGCACCGCGCCGACCAGACCGACGAACAGTCCGGTAAGGGCATACAGCGGGAACAGCAGGTCAGGCCGGGTCGGCAAGCTGTGGTAGAACGCCCAGGACGAAGCCAGCAGCGCCAGGCTGCCGATCACGAACACGCGGCCCGCGCCGAAGCGGTCGGCCAGGCTGCCGGCGCCGATGCACCCCAGGCTGAGCAGGACGATGGCCAGGCTGTTGGCCTTGAGCGAATCGGTGGGGCTGACGTGGTAGAGGCTCTGCAGCAGCGCCGGGGTCATCAGGATCACCACCACGATGCCCGCCGACAGCAACCAGGTCAGCAGCATCGACAGGATGATCGCGCCACGGTGGTCGCGCAGTACCGCGCGCAGCGGCAGCTCTTCGGCCAGCGCCTTGCGCTGCTGCATCTCGGCGAACACCGGGGTCTCGTGCAGCCAACGACGCAGATACACGGCGAACAGGCCAAACACACCGCCGAGCAGGAAGGGGATCCGCCAGGCGTAGTCGGCCACCTCTTCAGGGCTGTAGACGGTGTTGATCAGGGTTGCCACCAGCGACCCCAGCAGGATGCCGGCAGTCAGGCCGGCAGTCAGGGTGCCGCAGGCATAGCCGGTATTGCGCTCCGGTACGTGCTCGGAGACGAACACCCAAGCGCCCGGCACCTCGCCACCGATGGCGGCGCCCTGCACCACCCGCATCAACAGCAGCAGGATCGGCGCCCACAGGCCGACCTGTGCATAAGTCGGCAGCAGGCCCATGATCAGGGTGGGCAAGGCCATCATGAAGATGCTCAGGGTGAACATCTTCTTGCGCCCGAGCAGGTCACCAAAGTGCGCCATGATGATGCCACCCAGCGGGCGCGCCAGATAACCTGCGGCAAAGATGCCGAAGGTCTGCATCAGGCGCAGCCATTCGGGCATGTCGGCGGGGAAGAACAGCTTGCCCACCACGGTGGCGAAGAACACGAAGATGATGAAGTCGTAGAACTCCAGAGCTCCGCCCAAGGCGGACAGTGAGAGGGTCTTGTAGTCACTGCGGGTCAGCGGCCGCGAGGGCTGCTCGATACTGCTCGGCACGGAGGTCATGGATGTTCTCTTATAAGGCAGGCCGCTTGTGCTGCGGCTTGTGGCGCGGGAGTGGGCAAGATAACAAATTGCCGCGCATGGCTCATAGAGGTAGAAAAACTCTACAGATATTCACCAATGTGCGGTCGTCGCTGGCCGATACCGTCTATATACTGCGCTCTTCGTAGGAAAAGGTTGTTTACGATGTGGGATGTTGTGCGAAAACGCCGGTCATTATGTTCAGGCGGTTTCGCAGAGTTTCCCTTTGGCCGCCAACCGGAGCGAAATCAGCGTAGTATGTTTCTGGCTGAATCGTTTTTCAGGGCGTCCGTCACCGCGCCAACCAACGAAGCGTCACGGGTCAGAGGCCCCACGGCATGATTGAGCTCGAACAAGAAGATCCTATCCCGCAGGGCGACCTGGCCCTTCAGATTACCGCGCTACCGCGCGAAACCAATGGCTTCGGCGATATCTTCGGCGGCTGGCTGGTCGCCCAGATGGACCTGGCCGGTACTGCCATGGCCAGCCGCGTGGCTGGCGGCCGTGTGGCCACCGTGGCGATCGATCGCATGGCATTCCTAGTGCCGGTGGCCGTGGGCGCGCAACTGTCCTTCTATACGCAGACCCTGGAGATCGGCCGCAGCTCGATCCAGATGATGGTCGAGGTCTGGAGCGACGACCCGCTGTCCAGCGAATGGCGCAAAGTCACCGAGGCGGTGTTCGTTTTCGTGGCCATCGACGGCAGCGGCCGCACCCGCTCCGTACCTCGTCGCTGAGCCCGGCGCGCGGTAAACTCGTTGCAGGCTTCGAGGTCCAACGGCCTCACCTGCAATCAACGAGACGAGCGCATGGCAACCTTCAAGGTCGACACCGAGCAACACGGCGAACTCAACTGCTGGCGCATCACCAGCCGGCATGCCGAACTCCTCATCGCCCAGCAGGGCGCGCAGATTCTCAGCTACCAGCCCATCGGTGACGAACCCCTGCTGTGGCTCAGTGACCAGGCGATCTTCCGCCAGGGCAAGTCGGTACGCGCCGGTGTGCCGGTATGCTGGCCATGGTTCAGCAACTTCCAGCGCAATCCCGATTCGGTCAAGGCCATGTACCACGGCAGCGAGGCACCGGCCCACGGCCTGGCGCGCGGACGCGACTGGCAGTTGCTTGGCGTCGAGGAAGTCGGTGAAAACCTGCGTATCGAGTTCGACCTGCCCGAGGCTCAGGGCCAACTGCCAGACTGGCCACACAAGGTCGAGCTGCGCCTGCTGATCGAGCTCGGCGAACAACTGCACGTTTCGCTTTGCAGCCGCAACCTTGGCGATGCCAGCGTCACGCTCAGCCAGGCACTGCACAGCTACTTTGCCGTCAGCGATGTACGCCAGGTGCACGTGGAAGGCGTCGAGGGGCTGCCCTATATCGAGACCCTGGAGGGCTGGGAGCAGCGCACCCAGCAAGGCAAGCTGGGCTTTGCCGGCGAGACCGACCGCATCTACCTGAACGCTCCCGAGCGCCTGGCGATCGTCGACCCACAATGGAAGCGGCGCATCACCTTGCACGCCACCGGCTCACGCAGTGCAGTGATCTGGAACCCCTGGACCGACCGCGCCCGCGAGCTGCCCGACATGGCCGACGACGGCTGGCAGCGGATGCTGTGCGTGGAGACGGCGAATGTGTGGGATGACGTGGTGGAACTCAAGCCTGGAGCCAGCCATGTGCTGGGGGTGGTGATTGGCCGCGAAGCGCTCTGATTCGACAGGACACCGCGCTGTCCGTGGGATCAACTGTCTTGCTCAAAATCTAAAGGTCAGCCCAATCCCCTGTGGGAGCGGACTTGTCCCGCGAACACGGGCGTAGCCCGTGCCAGGCAGCGCGGTGTCTTTTTCGCGGGCAAGTCGGGGCGCCGAACCGCCGCTCCTAAAAAACCTGTTCAGGCTCAAAGATCGGCGTCCTCGACCACCCTTACCTTCCCCGCGTCCAGCGCATAGGCCGCATCGGCCAGGTCATTGCTGACTTTCTCGATCTTCAGCGTACCGGTCACCCACAGCGGCGTGTAGATATCGGCGATCTTCAGCCCTTTCGGGTAGCGCACCAGCACCAGCTGATTCGGCGGAGGTGGCGGCACATGGATGCAGGCCCCCGGATAAGGCACGAGGAAGAACAAGGTGCTGTTGCCCTTGGCATCGCTCTCCAGCGGCACAGGATAGCCGCCCAAGCGGATCTGCTTGCCGTTCATGGCCGCCACGGTCTTGGTCGAATACATCACCGCCGGCAGGCCCTGGCTTTGCTTCAGGCCGCCCTTGGCGGTGAAGGTGCCCATGGCTTCGGGGGAGTTGTGATCGATCTCGGGCATCTGCTCGAGGGCCTTCTGGTCCGACTTTGGCATCAGCTCCAGCCAGTCGGTTTCGGGCAGCTCGGCATGGGCCAGGGTGCTGGCCAGCAACAAGGGAAGAAGGAATAACGCACGCATGGCAATGCTCGGCAACTCAAGTGAATTGCCGCGCATTCTAGCCTGTGTTCAGCGCTTCTTGATGAATCCGTAGATCACCAGCAGCACGATGGCGCCAACCAGGGCACCGAAGAAGCCCGCCGCCTGTCCGGCCTGGTAGATACCCAGGGCCTGCCCGCCATAGGTGGCCACCAGGGAGCCGGCGATGCCGAGCAGAATGGTCATGATCCAGCCCATGCTGTCGTCCCCGGGTTTCAGGAAACGCGCCAGCAAGCCGACGATCAGGCCGATGAAGATGGTTCCGATGATGCCCATGGCAATCCCTCTACAGTGAAGATGGAACACGCCAAAGCCTAGACAGCGCTTTGGCGTGTTGCCATCTCAGAGGGCCTGCAGCAGGCAGAAGTTCGATCAGCCGACGATCAACGCCTCTACTTCGGCGATCTTGGCCTTGAGCGTGACCATGTCCTTGCAGCGCAGGGTGGCGTGACCGACCTTGCGCCCCACCTTGAACGCCTTGCCATAGTGATGCAGGTGGCAGTCGTCGATGGCCACGACCTGGTCGGCCGCAGGCACTTCGCCGATGAAGTTGAGCATGGCGCTCTCGCCGACCTTGGCCGTCGAGCCCAGCGGCAGGCCAGCGACGGCCCGCAGATGGTTCTCGAACTGGCTGCACTCGGCGCCTTCGATGGTCCAGTGCCCGGAGTTGTGCACGCGTGGGGCGATCTCGTTGGCCTTGAGGCCACCGTCGACCTCGAAGAACTCGAACGCCATCACGCCAACATAGTCGAGCTTGTGCAGCACACGGCCGACGTAATCCTCAGCCAGCGCCTGCAGTGGATGCGCATCGCTTGCCACCGACAGGCGCAGGATGCCGCTGTCATGGGTGTTGTGCACCAGCGGATAGAAGCGCGTCTCGCCATCGCGGGCTCGCACGGCAACCAGCGAGACTTCGCCGGTGAACGGCACGAAGCCTTCCAGCAGACAAGGGACGCTGCCCAGCTCGGCGAAGGTGCCGACCACGTCCTCTGGCTTGCGCAGGACCTTCTGGCCCTTGCCGTCATAACCCAGGGTGCGGGTCTTGAGCACGGCCGGCAGGCCGATGCTGGCCACTGCCGCGTCGAGGTCATCCTGCGAAAGGATGTCGGCGAAGGCTGGGGTCGGAATGCCCAGGTCGCGGAACATGCTCTTCTCGAACAGGCGATCGCGTGCGATGCGCAGGGCTTCGGCGCTTGGGTAGACCGGCACGAACTGCGACAGGAAGGCCACGGTTTCCGCCGGGACGCTCTCGAACTCGAAGGTCACCAGGTCGACTTCGTCGGCCAGTTGGCGCAGGTGGTCCTGGTCGCCGTAGTCGGCACGCAGGTGCTCGCCCAGAGGAGCGGCGCAGGCGTCCGGTGCCGGGTCGAGGAAGGCGAAGTTCATGCCCAGCGGAGTGCCCGCCAGGGCCAGCATGCGACCCAGTTGGCCGCCACCGATTACACCGATCTTCATGTCGTCAGCCTCAAGCCTGGCGGGGGTCCGGGTTGTCCAGGACGGTTTCGGTCTGCTCCGCGCGGAACTGCTTGAGCGCCGCGTGGTACTGCGGGTGCTTGGCGCCCAGGATGCTTGCCGACAGCAGCGCGGCGTTGATCGCGCCAGCCTTGCCGATGGCCAGGGTGGCAACCGGGATGCCGGCTGGCATCTGCACGATCGACAGCAGTGAATCGACACCCGACAGCATCGACGACTGCACAGGTACGCCCAGCACCGGCAGGTGCGTCTTGGCGGCGCACATGCCCGGCAGGTGCGCAGCGCCACCGGCGCCGGCGATGATCACCTCGATGCCGCGGCCTTCGGCCTCTTCGGCGTACTGGAACAGCAGGTCCGGGGTCCGGTGGGCGGACACCACCTTCACCTCGTAGGGAATGCCGAGTTTTTCCAGCATATCGGCGGTGTGGCTAAGGGTGGACCAATCGGACTTGGAGCCCATGATCACGCCAACCAGTGCACTCATCGTCGAGCCTCTTCGCTTGTGCGCCCTTGGGCGCCGTCAAAAAACAACAAGCCACGCGGGACGACCGGCGTGGCTTGTTTGCTGATCATGACCGGATCGATCCAGTCGAGGGGCCGCGCAGTATACCGTAACGTTAGGCATTCGAGGCACCCCTGGCGACCAACTGTCGGCCTTATTTTTCGGGGCTTTGACTGACTTTCGAGTCAACTGCGCCCGCCAGCGCTCCACCTTCGAGCTTGCGCCACAGCAGGCGCACGTTCGCCTTGCGCACCAGGGCGCAGCGGTAGAGGCGAATCTCCAGCGGCACGTGCCACTGGCTGGAGCCGCAGATCGCCAATTCGCCACGCTCCAGCTCGCCGCGCATCGACAGGCGCGGCACCCAGGCGATACCCATGCCTTCGAGCGCCATGCTCTTGAGACTGTCGGCCATCGCCGTTTCGTACACCGTGGTGTAGCGCAGGTTGCGCTGGCGCAGCAGCAGGCTGACGGATCGCCCGAGGAATGCCCCGGCGCTGTAGGCCAGAAGCGGCACGCTGCCCTCGCCTTCCAGGTCGAACAGCGGCTTGCCATCGGCCCCGACGGCACAGACTGGCAGCATTTCGGTGGTGCCCATGTGCAACGATGGGAAGATCTCGGCATCCATTTGCAAGGCGGCGTCAGGGTCGTAAAAGGCCAGCATCAGGTCACAGCCACCTTCCCTCAAGGCATGCACTGCATCGCCCACGTTGGTGGCCACCAGACGGGTGGCGATGTTCATGCCGTCGTTGCGCAACTGGGCCACCCAGCGCGGGAAAAAGCCGGACGCCAGCGAGTGCGCCGCCGCCACTTGGACCACCTCACCCTGCCCGCCTTCCAGGTGATGTAAATGACGGAGAACTTCGCTCAACTGGTCGACAACGGTCCGTGCCGTGACCAGAAAAAGCTGACCTGCCTCAGTCAGCTCGATGGGCGTACGGGAACGATTCACCAAGGTCAGCCCCAATGCCGCTTCCAGGCTGCGGATGCGTCGACTGAAGGCCGGCTGCGTCACGAAGCGGCGCTCCGCCGCCTGGGAAAAACTGCGTGTGGAGGCCAGAGCACTGAAGTCTTCCAGCCACTTGCTTTCAAGGTTCATCGAGAAGCTCCGCAGGCGTGCACCAAAATGGAACACGCTCGATTGTCAATCGGCGTCACATCAAACCGTATGCCGTTTGTGCATAGGTTAGCGTCTAACAGCATTGGCCGCAAAATCTGCCGAGGCCTAGGATTGGCGGCATTCCGGCAGGTGCCGGGTTTAAATCGAGATGATATCCGTCATGTCCTCCGCTGCATCGTTCCGCGTCGAAAAAGACCTGCTTGGTACCCTTGAAGTCCCTGCCGATGCCTACTACGGCATCCAGACTCTGCGCGCTGCCAACAACTTCCACCTCTCCGGCGTTCCGCTGTCGCACTACCCGAAACTGGTAGTCGGCCTGGCGATGGTCAAGCAGGCCGCTGCTGACGCCAACCGTGAGCTGGGGCACCTGAGCGATGCCAAGCACGCCGCCATCAGCGAGGCCTGTGCCCGCCTGATCCGTGGCGACTTCCACGAGCAGTTCGTGGTGGACATGATCCAGGGCGGTGCTGGTACTTCCACCAACATGAACGCCAACGAGGTCATCGCCAACATCGCACTGGAGGCCATGGGTCACCAGAAGGGTGAGTACCAGTACCTGCACCCGAACAACGATGTGAACATGGCGCAGTCGACCAACGACGCCTACCCGACCGCCATCCGCCTCGGCCTGCTGCTGGGCCACGACGCCCTGCTGGCCAGCCTCGACAGCCTGATCCAGGCTTTCGCTGCCAAAGGTGAAGAGTTCAGCCACGTACTGAAGATGGGCCGTACCCAGCTTCAGGACGCCGTGCCGATGACCCTGGGCCAGGAATTCCGTGCCTTCGCCACCACCATGACCGAAGACCTCAACCGTCTGCGTTCGCTGGCGCCGGAACTGCTCACCGAAATCAACCTGGGCGGCACCGCCATCGGCACCGGCATCAACGCCGACCCGGGCTACCAAGCTCTGGCGGTACAACGCCTGGCAGCCATCAGCGGCCAGCCGCTGGTTCCGGCGGCCGACCTGATCGAAGCCACCTCCGACATGGGCGCCTTCGTGCTGTTCTCCGGCATGCTCAAGCGCACCGCGGTCAAGCTGTCGAAGATCTGCAACGACCTGCGCCTGCTGTCCAGCGGCCCGCGCACCGGCATCAACGAGATCAACCTGCCGGCGCGCCAGCCAGGCAGCTCGATCATGCCAGGCAAGGTCAACCCGGTGATCCCGGAAGCGGTCAACCAAGTTGCCTTCGCCATCATGGGCAACGACCTGGCCCTGACCGTCGCCGCCGAAGGTGGCCAGCTGCAGCTGAACGTGATGGAACCGCTGATCGCGTACAAGATCTTCGACTCGATCCGCCTGCTGCAACGCGCCATGGACATGCTGCGTGAACACTGCATCGTCGGTATCACTGCCAACGAACAGCGCTGCCGTGAACTGGTCGAGCACTCGATCGGCCTGGTCACCGCCCTGAACCCGTACATCGGCTACGAAAACGCCACCCGTATCGCCCGCGTCGCCCTGGAAACCGGCCGCGGCGTGCTGGAACTGGTGCGCGAAGAGAAGCTGCTGGACGAAGCGATGCTCAACGACATCCTGCGTCCGGAAAACATGATCGCTCCACGTCTGGTTCCGCTGAAGGCGTAACCCGAACGCTGCAACCTGTCTCACCAGGTCGAGGGACTAGACACCTCTCAACCTTTCAAGGGCCCGAGCGCACGCTCCGGGCCCTTTTTTTATACCCAGCACCGGCAAACGGTTCCCGGCACACTCCTTGCTCGATAATGCCCCTCACCCCCACGGGATGCCGAGCATGCTGCACAGCCACCTCACCACCCTCAACGCAGTTTCGTTGATTCTCAACGTCTTCCAGGAAGAGGGCTGTACCGCCTCGCAACTGCTCGCCGGCAGCGGCATAGGCCCGGCGGACCTGGGCCATCCCGATGCGCGCATCACCACCCAGCAGGAGCTGCAGGTGTGTGCCAATGCGGTCGCCCGACGCGAGGAAATCGGCCTGGAGCTGGGGCGGCGGATGCATGTGTCGTGCTACGGCATGCTCGGTTACGCCTTGCTCTCGAGTGCCACTTTGGGTGACGCCCTGCGTCTGGCGCTGCGTTATCCGGCACTGCTGGGAACAATCTTCCAGTTGCGCCTGGTCGACGATGGCCAGCGTGTCTGGCTGAGCGCCAGCGATTATCGCGAGGGGCCAGCACTGGCAGCGTTCAATGCCGAATTCTGCCTGGTCTCGCTGAAAGTCATCTGCGATGACCTGCTCGGCCGGCCGCTACCCTTGCTGGCGGCACGCTTCGAACACGCACGCCCTGCCTACCATCTGCTCTACGCCGGTGCATTCCCCTGCCCGACAGGCTTCGAATCGCGAGACAACGCCTTTGCCTTCGAACGGCGCTGGCTCGATATGCCACTGCCCCTGGCCGACCCCATCACCCACAAAGCCATGGCCGAACGCTGCAGGCGCCTGAACCTGGAGTTCACTGGCCGCCAAGCCTGGCTGGGGCGCATTCGCCAGCTGCTGATGCAGCAGCTCGATGCGGCACCTGGGCTCGAGGGCCTGGCGCGGCAGATGAACTGCTCGTCGCGCACCTTGCGGCGACACTTGCAGGCGTTGGGCAGCAGTTATCAACAGCTGCTCGATGAGCTGCGCTTCGAACGGGCCAAACAGTTGCTCGCCGAAGACCAGATGCCGATCTACCGGATCGCCGAAACCCTGGGATTCAGCGAGACGGCAAGCTTCCGGCACGCGTTCCAGCGCTGGAGTGGCGTGGCGCCCAGCCATTTTCGGGGGTAGTCGGCACCCGTCCAGCCGCGGGGCAATAGGCCGGAAATATCCCCAAACCACCCGATCCGGCCATCGCCAGTGGCCATATCGATCCCCTTTTGGCCGTTTGCAACGTTCTCTCCACCTGGCCCGCCCACCACAATGGACCCACGCCAGTCACCTTCGGAGAACAACAAATGCTGACGATCTATTCCGATGACCATCGCCTGCACCACGGCCGCTGCGAGCTGATCGACGGCAAGCTGATGCCGTGTTTCGAGATGCCCTCGCGCGCTGACCATGTGCTCGCCCGCGTCCAGCACCGCGACATCGGCCCGATCCAGGGCCCGACCGACTTCGGCCGCGCGCCGCTGCTGCGCATCCACAGCGCCGCCTACCTGGACTTCTTCGAAGGCGCCTGGGCGCGCTGGGCGGCCATGAACCAGGAGGGCGACCTGCTGCCCTTCACCTGGCCAGCACGCACCCTGCGCCAGATCAAACCCACCGGCCTGCACGGCGAACTGGGCTACTACAGCTTCGACGGCGGCGCGCCGATCACCGCCGGCACCTGGCAGGCCGCCTACAGCGCAGCGCAAGTCGCACTGACCGGGCAGGCCGCGATCCAGAACGGCGCCCATGCCGCCTTTGCCCTGTGCCGTCCGCCAGGGCACCACGCTGCCGCCGAAGTGATGGGCGGCTACTGCTACCTGAACAACGCCGCCATCGCTGCCCAGGCCTTCCTCGACCAGGGCCGGCGCAAGGTCGCGATCCTCGATGTCGACTACCACCACGGCAACGGCACCCAGGACATCTTCTACGACCGTAACGACGTGTTCTTCGCCTCGATCCACGGCGACCCGACCGACGAGTTCCCGTTCTTCCTCGGCTATGCCGACGAAACCGGCGAGGGCGCAGGCGAGGGCTGCAACGTCAACTACCCTCTGCCGGCAGGTAGCGACTGGGTCACCTGGAGTGCCGCCCTCGAAGACGCCTGCCAACGCATTGCCAACTTCGACGCCGATGTGCTGGTGGTCTCGCTCGGCGTGGACACCTTCAAGGACGATCCGATCTCCCAGTTCAAGCTCGACAGTCCGGACTATCTGGAGATGGGCAAGCGCATCGCCCAACTCGGCAAGCCGACCCTGTTCGTGATGGAAGGTGGCTATGCCGTCGAGGAAATCGGCATCAATGCGGTCAATGTGCTGGAAGGGTTCCAGCGCGCTCAGCCAGGAGCCTGATCATGCGTCCAATCAAGCGTCTGTTAGCCCCGCTCGTTGCTGCCGGCCTGCTGGTTGGTGGCCTTCAGGCCCATGCCGAACAACGCACCCTGCGGGTGTACAACTGGTTCGACTACATCACTCCACAGACCCTGGTCGACTTCCAGAAGGATGCCCAGGTCAAACTGATCTATGACATCTTCGACACCAACGAAGCACTGGAAGCCAAGCTGCTGACCGGCAACTCTGGCTATGACGTGGTAGTGCCCTCCAACGTGTTCCTCGCCAAGCAGATCGAGGCTGGGGTCTTCCAACCTCTGGACCGCAGCAAGCTGCCGAACTGGCAGCACCTGGACCCAACGCTGATGAAGCTGATCGAGGCCAACGATCCGGGCAACAAGTTCGCCGTGCCCTACATGTACGGCACCATCCTGATCGGCTTCAACCCGGCCAAGGTGAAGGCCGCGCTGGGTGACAACGCACCGGTGGACAGCTGGGACCTGATCTTCAAGGAAGAGAACATCGCCAAACTCAAGCAGTGCGGCGTGGCGCTGCTTGATTCACCGTCGGAAATCCTGCCGCTGGCCCTGCAGTACCTGGGTCTGTCACCCAACAGCGACAAGCCTGAGGACTACAAGAAGGCCGAGGCGCTGCTGATGAAGATTCGCCCGCACGTCACCTACTTCCATTCCTCGAAGTACATGGCCGATATCGCCAACGGCGATATCTGCGTGGCAGTGGGCTACTCCGGCAGCTTCTCGCAGGCCGCCAACCGTGCGCGCGAAGCCAAGAATGGCGTGGTGGTGGACATGCGCCTGCCCAAGGAAGGCGCGCCGATCTGGTTCGACATGCTGGCCATTCCGAAAAATGCAGCGAACCCGGACGACGCCCACACCTTCATCAACTACCTGCTGCGCCCCGAGGTGATCGCGCCGATCAGCGACTTCGTCGGCTACCCCAACCCGAACAAGGACGCGACCGAAAAGGTCAGCCCACAGATTCGCAACAACCCGAACCTGTACCCGACGGCTGAGGCGATGACCACGCTGTATACCCTCAAGCCGCTGAGCAAAGAAGCCGAACGGGCAAGGACCCGGGCCTGGACGCGGATCAAGTCCGGTACCTGAGCCGCCTGCTTCGCGCGCAAAGCCAGCTCCTACAGAGAGCCTGTAGGAGCGGGCTTGCCCGCGAAACAGACAGCGCGGTCCAACGCCTTACCGCCAAGCCCTGCGCAATCGCATCAACGCCTCGGCAATCTCCTCCTCGGGCACCGCCGCAAACCCCAGCACCAGCCCTGCCCGCTTATCCACAGGCAACTCGCTGTCTTCCAGCCAGTAAGCACTCAGCGGGTGCACTTCCACTCCCACCGCCTCTGCCTTGGCCACCAGCGCTTGCTCCCGCGCGAAGTTATCCACATCCACTTTCACATGCAGCCCCGCCGCCACTTCCGGCATTGCGCCCAGCCCCGGCACATCCAGCGGCCAGCCTGCCTTGAGCACATTGCGCCGCGCCAGCGCCGCCCGACGCATGCGGCGTATATGCCGCTGGAAGTGCCCCTGAGCCATGAATTGCGCCATCACGCACTGCGTCCCGACTTCGGAATGCCGCACCGCCAGTGCACGCGCCTGGCTGAAGGCCTGCACCAGTCGCGGCGGCAGTACCAGGTAACCCAGGCGCAACGCGGGGAAGGCGATCTTGCCGAAGGTGCCGACGTAGATCACCCGCTGCTGGCGATCCAGCGCTGCAAGGGGCGCCAGCGGTGCGCCGCTGTAGCGGTATTCGCCGTCGTAGTCGTCCTCGATGATCCAGCCATCCTGGCGTTCGGCCCAGGCCAGCAACGACAAGCGTCGCGCCAGGCTCATGGTGACGCCGGTCGGGTATTGGTGCGCAGGCGTCACGTAGGCCAGGCGACAGTCGCGCAACTGGGCGAGCCGCTCGCACACCAGCCCTTCCTCGTCTATCGCCACACCGCGCACCTTCGCTCCGGCCAAGGCAAAGGCATGCCCGGCGGCGCGATAGCCCGGGTTTTCCACAGCCACCTCCTCGCCCGGTTGCAGCAGCAGCTGTGCACAAAGGCTGATGGCCTGCTGTGCACCACTGGTGATCACAATTTGTTCAGCGGTGCACGAAAGCCCTCGCGAGCGACGCATGTAGGCCGCAATCAGTTCGCGCAGCACAGGCTCCCCGGCCGGGTCGCCATAACCGAGCAGCGCAGGATCGGGATCACGCCAGAAACCCGCTTGCAGCTTGGCCCAGACGTCGAACGGGAACAGATCGAACGCCGGAATACCGACCCGAAAAGCCCTCGGAGCGCCGGTTCTAGGCGGTGAAAGATGGTGTGATTTCAAGCGCTCCAAGGGTGCGCTGGAGCGCGTTGAACTGGATAAATCCTCAGTGTCATCGTGCGGAAATGTGGATAACCCTGTTGATAACCCCTGGGATAACCTTGTTGATAACTGTGTGGACAGTTTTGGCAGCCGACTCACATAGGTGCCATCCCCGACTCGGCTTTCGATGAAGCCTTCAGCGTACAACTGGTCATAGGCACGCACCACGCTGTTGCGCGACAGCGCCAGCACCGAAGCCAGGTCACGAGTGGCCGGCAGCCGCGTGCCACTGCTCAGCCGGCCGTCCAGCACCCGCGCGCGCAGTGCCTGGTAGAGCTGCTGGCTGAGGCCACGGCGGCGGTCCAGCATAATGCCGGCGGGGTCGAAAGGCAAAACGAGAGGACGCTCACTCATGACATTGGACCTGTCAAAACAGCGGTAAATGGCTCTTACACAGAACCAATAGCCTGCCTAGGATGATGTCATCAAACAAGGACTTCGCCATGTACAACGCCAAGCCTCATCAGGAACACGATCTCCAACGCCTGCACCAGCAGATGCTGCAGACGCGCCTGGCCACGCTGGTCAGCCACGGAGAGCACGGCCTGCTGGCGACCCACCTGCCAGTGCTGGTGGACACCCGCGAAGGCGAGTTCGGTACGGTATACGGCCACCTGGCCCGCGCCAACCACCAGTGGCAGGACCTGGAGCGAGGCGGTGAAGCCCTGCTGGTTTTCCAGGGCGCCGATGCCTACGTGAGCCCCGGCTACTACCCGAGCAAGCTGGAGAATCCAAAGGTGGTGCCCACGTGGAACTACGTCGCGGTGCATGCCCACGGCCCGGTCGAGGTCATTCATGACCCGGCGCCCCTGCTGGAGATCGTCAGCCGCCTGACCGACCTGCATGAACAAGGCCGCGCCACCCCCTGGAAGGTCGCCGACGCCCCCGCCGACTACATCGATGGCATGCTCCGCGCCATCGTCGGCATCCGCCTGCCCATCACCCGCATCCAGGGCGCCCGCAAGCTCAGCCAGAACCGTAGCGCCGAAGATGTCCAAGGCGTGCGCGAAGGCCTGGCCAACAGCCCCGATCCACTCGACAACCAACTCGCGACGCAGATGCGTTCGCTTTGAAGGAAACCACCATGTCCAACGTCACCTTGCGCCCGGTCACTCTCGAAGACCACGCCGCCTGGCTGCCCCTGTGGCAGGCCTACCTGCGCTTCTACCAGACCACCCTCGCCGACGAGGTCACGGCCAATACCTGGCAGCGCCTGCTCGACCCAAGCGAGCCCACCCACTCGGCCCTCGCTTGGGTCGATGGCAAGGCGGTGGGGATGGTCAACTACATCTATCATCGTTCCAACTGGAGCATCGAGAACTCCTGCTACCTGCAAGACCTCTACGTCGAAGGCGAGCAGCGCGGCCTGGGTATCGGCCGCCAGCTGATCGAACACGTCTACGCCACCGCCAAGACTGCTGGCTGCATCAAGGTGCACTGGCTGACCCACGAGACCAACGCCACGGCCATCAGTCTGTACGAGCGGGTCGCCGAGCGCCCGGGCTTCATTCAATTTCGCAAAGCACTGTAGGCCGATCATGACCCTGAACTGGAAACCCGCTGCGACACCGGACGCCTCCCCCCTCGATGGCCGCTTCATCCGCCTGGAGAAACTCGACCCGGCGCGCCATGGCGACGACCTGTGGGAAGTCCTGCAAGGCCCGGGATCGGACCCGGTGCTGTGGAACTACCTGCCCTACGGCCCGTTCGCCGAACGCGCCGACTTCGACCGCTGGCTGCAAGGCAACGCAGCGGGCCGCGATCCGCTGTTCTATAGCGTCATCGACAAACACAACGGGCAGGTGCAGGGCATCCTCAGCTACATGTCGATCGTCCCCGAGCAGGGACGCTTCGAGATCGGCCACATCGCCTTTGGCGCGGCCATGCAGCGCACGCCCAAAGGCACCGAGGCGGTCTACCTGTTGAGCAAGCTCGGCTTCGAGCTGGGCAATCGGCGCCTGGAGTGGAAATGCAACGATGCCAACGCCCGCTCCAAGCGCGCGGCGCTGCGCTTCGGCTTTGTCTTCGAAGGCGTGTTCCGCCAGCACATGGTGGTGAAGGACCAGAACCGCGACACCGCCTGGTATTCAATCACCGACGGGGAGTGGCCAGCGGTGGCGGCGGGGTTCGAGCGCTGGTTGAGCATGGAGAACCAGCGGCCTGACGGTCAGGTGAAAACCCTGGAAGCGTGTCGCCTGGCCTGACGCAATCGCGGGGCAAGCCCGCTCCCACAGGTACCCCGCCAATTTCAGAACCAGCGGGGTGCCCCGCGATCGGGCCTTGAACGCAACATAAAAAAAGGGGAGCAACCGCTCCCCATGAGGTAAACCGCTTGTCAGTCGAAGGCTGTCGCTCAGCCTTCGATCTCGATCAGGATCTCGCCCGGGGTCACCCGGTCGCCCTTGGCCACGTGGATAGCAACGACCTTGCCGGCGATGGCCGCCTGCACTTCGGTCTCCATCTTCATGGCTTCGGTAATCAGCACTGCCTGCCCGGCCTTGACCACATCGCCCTCCTTGACCAGTACATCGACGATGTTGCCCGGCATCGTGGTGCTGACGTGACCCGGCGCGCTGGCCTGCTTGCGCTTGCTGCTGCCGCCGCCGACGAAATCGTTGAGCGGCTCGAACACCACTTCTTCCGGCATGCCGTCGATGGACAGGTAGAAGTGACGCTTGCCTTCGGCCTTGACGCCCACGCCGGTGATGTCGACGCGGTAGGTCTCGCCGTGCACGTCGATGACGAACTCGGTCGGTACACCCTCACCGCCCACGGAGGCTGCAGCACCGGCTTCCGGGATCGGCAGCAGGGCTTCGGGCTTGAGGGTTCCGGCTTCACGCTCTTCGAGGAACTTGCGCCCGATGTCCGGGAACATGGCGAAGGTCAGCACGTCTTCCTCGCTGTGCGCCAGGCTGCCGATTTCGGCGCGCAGCTTGGCCATTTCCGGCTTGAGCAGGTCGGCCGGGCGCACATCGATGACGTCTTCGCTGCCGATCGCCTGGCGGCGCAGCTTCTCGTCAACCACACCTGGCGCCTTGCCGTAGCCGCCTTGCAGGTACAGCTTCACTTCGTTGGTGATGGTCTTGTAGCGCTCACCGGCCAGCACGTTGAAGAACGCCTGGGTGCCGACGATCTGCGAGGTCGGGGTGACCAGCGGCGGGAAGCCGAGGTCTTCGCGCACGCGCGGGATCTCCGCCAGCACTTCGTTCATACGGTTGAGGGCGCCCTGCTCCTTGAGCTGGTTGGCCAGGTTGGAAATCATCCCGCCGGGTACCTGGTTGACCTGCACGCGGGTATCCACGGCGGTGAACTCGCTCTCGAACTGGTGGTACTTCTTGCGCACGGCGTAGAAGTACAGGCCGATTTCCTGCAGCAGCTCCAGGTCCAGCCCGGTGTCGAACTCGCTGCCCTTGAGCGCGGCGACCATCGACTCGGTGCCCGGGTGGCTGGTGCCCCAGGCGAAGCTGGAGATGGCGGTGTCGATATGGTCGGCGCCGTTCTCCACAGCCTTGAGCTGGCACATGGCGGCCAGGCCGGCGGTGTCATGGGAGTGGATGAACACCGGCAGCGACTGCTCGGCTTTCAGCGCCTTGACCAGCTCGCCGGTGGCGTACGGCGTCAACAGGCCGGCCATGTCCTTGATCGCTACCGAGTCGCAACCCATGGCTTCCATCTGCTTGGCCTGGTTCACGAAGGCCTCGATGGTGTGCACGGGGCTGGTGGTGTAGGCGATGGTGCCTTGGGCGTGCTTGCCGGCGGCCTTCACCGCTTCGATGGCCACGCGCAGGTTACGCACATCGTTCATGGCGTCGAAGATACGGAACACGTCGATACCATTGACTGCAGCCTTGGCCACGAACGCCTTGACCACATCATCGCTGTAATGACGGTAGCCCAGCAGGTTCTGACCGCGCAGCAGCATTTGCAGGCGCGTGTTGGGCAGCGCGGCGCGCAGTTGGCGCAGGCGCTCCCACGGATCTTCCTTGAGGAAACGCACACAGGCATCGAAGGTCGCGCCGCCCCAGACTTCGAGCGACCAGTAGCCGACTTTGTCGAGCTTTTCGCAGATCGGCAGCATGTCTTCGGTGCGCATGCGGGTGGCCAGCAAGGACTGGTGGGCGTCGCGCAGGATTGTGTCGGTTACATGGATTTTCTTGGACATTGTTGAATTCCTCACAGGCCTGCGTGGGCGGCGATGGCGGCGGCGATGGCCAGGGCCAGCTCTTCGGGTTTGCGCTTGATCGAGTAGTTGGTCAGTTCCGGATGGCTTTCCACGAAGCTGGTATTGAACTGACCGCTACGGAATTCCGGGTTGCGCAGGATTTCCTGGTAATACGCAGCGGTGGTCTTGACCCCCTGCAGGCGCATGTCATCCAGGGCTCGCAGGCCACGGTCCATGGCTTCTTCCCAGGTCAGCGCCCAGACCACCAGTTTCAGGCACATGGAGTCGTAGAACGGTGGAATGGTGTAGCCGGTATAGATTGCCGTGTCGGTACGTACGCCCGGGCCGCCGGGGGCGTAGTAACGGGTGATCTTGCCGAAGCTGGGCAGGAAATTGTTCTTCGGGTCTTCGGCGTTGATCCGGAACTGCAACGCGTAGCCGCGATGCTGGATGTCTTCCTGTTTGACCGACAGTGGCAGGCCCGAGGCGATGCGGATCTGCTCACGCACGATATCGATGCCGGTGATTTCCTCGGTGATGGTGTGTTCCACCTGCACTCGGGTGTTCATCTCCATGAAGTACACCTCGCCATCGGCGAGCAGGAACTCCACGGTACCGGCGTTCTCGTAGTTGACCGCCTTGGCGGCGCGTACGGCCAGGTCGCCGATGTAGGCGCGCTGTTCCGGCGTCAACTGCGGGCTCGGGGCGATTTCGATGAGCTTCTGGTTGCGGCGCTGGATCGAGCAGTCGCGCTCGAACAGATGCACCACGTTGCCGAAGCTGTCACCGAGAATCTGCGCCTCGATGTGTTTGGGATTGACGATGCATTTCTCGAGAAACACCTCGGCGGAACCGAACGCCTTGGTGGCTTCGGAAATCACCCGCGGGAAGTTCTGTTCCAGCTCTTCGCGGCTGTTGCAGCGGCGAATACCACGCCCGCCGCCACCGGAGGTGGCCTTGAGCATCACCGGATAACCGATGCGCTCGCCTTCGCTCAGGGCTTCGTGGATGTCGGCCACGTTGCCTTCGGTACCTGGGGTCACCGGGACACCGGCCTGGATCATCGTGCGGCGCGCCTCGGTCTTGTCGCCCATGCGACGGATGACCTCGGCAGCAGGGCCGATGAACTTGATGCCACGCTCGGCGCAGATTTCCGCAAGTTCGGCGTTTTCCGATAGAAAACCGTAGCCCGGATGCAGGGCGTCACAGCCGGTTTCCACAGCAAGGTTCACCAGCTTGCGCGGGTTCAGGTAACCGGCCAGAGGCTCGGCACCGATGCTGTAGGCCTCGTCGGCGCGCTTGACGTGCAACGCGTGACGGTCGGCGTCGGAAAAGATCGCGACAGAGCGAATGCCCATCTCGGCGCAGGCACGCACGATCCGAACTGCGATTTCACCCCGGTTGGCGATCAGGATTTTTTTTATCACTGGAGTCTTCCCAAAGCCGTAGGAACAGACGATCCGGTTACACCGGTCGGCGCGTGACCAGACGTCGCTGGCCAGTCGCACCTTCAAACTAGCGCCACTGGTGAATAAACAAAAATCAATATTTGTTAGGGGCTGTATTAGCAAAAGCTTATAGTGGGGTAACAAGGTTTTGCCGGAGCCTGGGCATAAATGCGTAAGTCCTTGATGCGTATGACTTTGCGTCAGCTGCAGATCTTTAACGAAGTGTGTGATTTGCGCTCGTACAGCCGCGCGGCAGAAGAGATGGCGCTTACGCAACCCGCCGTAAGTCTACAGATCCGCCAGCTCGAAGAGCTGGTCGGCCAGCCGCTGTTCGAGTACGTCGGCAAAAAGCTCTACCTGACCGAAGCCGCCGAGGCACTGCAACGTGCCAGCCGCGACATCTTCGGGCGTCTGGAAAACCTCGATATGCAGCTGTCGGACATGCAGGGCTCACTGCAGGGGCAATTGAAACTGGCGATCGAATCCAGTGCGAAGTACTTCGTGCCACACCTGTTCGCCGCCTTCAAGCAACGACACCCGGAGGTCAATCTCACCCTCACGGTGGTCAATCGCGCCCAGGCCATCCGACGCCTGTCCGACAACCGCGACGACCTGATCATCATGTCGATGGTGCCGCAGGACATGGGTCTGGAGTTCCTGCCGTTTCTCAACAACCCGATCATCGCGGTGGCGCCACCGGAACACCCGTTGTGCAAGCTCGACCGCTTGCGCCTGCAAGACCTGGAGCCTCATACCCTGCTCATCCGCGAACAAGGCTCGGGCACGCGCAAAGCCTGCGAGGAGTACTTCAAGGACAAGCGCGTGCACTTCACCCAGACCCTGGAAGTGGCCTCGGCCGACGCCCAGCGCGAATGCGTGATCGCCGGTTTGGGCATCGCCCTGCTGACTCGCCATGCAGTGAACATGGAGCTGGCCACCGGGATGCTCAGGGAATTGCCCGTCGAGGAACTGCCGCTGTACCGCAGCTGGTGCGTGGTGCAGTCCAAGGCCAAGCGGCAATCGCCGGTGGCCTTGGCATTTCTTGCGTTCATTCGTAGCGAACGCGCGAAGATCAGCGGGCTTGTGGAGCGATTTTCTGGGAAGCTGCCGACGCCACCTGCCATACCGTGATGTCTTGCAGCTCAGGGTAGTCGGCGATATCACGCATCAGTTGACGCTGGTCGCAGTAGCTTTCGATCGCACGTCGATATTCCATGCGACGTTGATCCTTCTCAGCCTGCTTGCGAGCCTTGGCGTTGGGTTGGTACGAACCGAAATGATCGTTTGCCATTGCCTGTCTCCCAGATCGGGTGCGGGAGTTTCAGGGTGGCCCCGAGGGTTTACGGTTTGGCTGAGAAATGGTGACAGAATCGTGAATTTTAATTGCCCGTACCGGCCCTTTCGCGGGTAAACCCGCTCCCACAGCGGCCGGTGCGGTGGCAGCGCGATCAGTCGTCGGTAGCCTTGATCGACTTGGGCGACAAGCGCAGGCTGCGCAAGCTGCGCTTGACGCTCTTGAGGTGGTTGACCAGGCTCGGGCCACGGGCCATGGCCACGCCCATCGCCAGCACATCGATCACCACCAGGTGGGCAATGCGCGAAGTCAGCGGGGTGTAGATCTCGGTGTCCTCGTGCACATCAATCGCCAGGTTGACGGTCGACAGCTCCGCCAGCGGCGTCTGGCTCGGGCACAGGGTGATGAGATTGGCGCCGCTTTCACGCACCAGGTTGGCGGTGATCAGCAAGTCCTTCGAACGCCCCGACTGCGAGATGCACACGGCGACATCACCCGGCTTGAGGGTCACCGCCGACATCGCCTGCATGTGCGGGTCGGAATAGGCTGCGGCGCTGAGCAGCAGGCGGAAGAATTTGTGCTGGGCATCGGCCGCGACCGCGCCGGAAGCCCCGAAGCCATAGAACTCCACGCGCTGCGCCTGGGCCATGGCACTTACTGCCTGCTGCAGCGCCTGCGGGTCGAGGTGCTCGCGCACTTCCATCAGCGTGTGCAAGGTGGTGTCGAAAATCTTCAGGCTGTAGTCGGCGACCGAATCGTCTTCATGTATGGCGAACTGGCCGAAGCTGGCGCCTGCCGCCAGGCTTTGCGCCAGCTTGAGCTTGAGGTCCTGGAAGCCCGAACAGCCGATGGCGCGGCAGAAACGCACGATGGTCGGCTCGCTGATACCAACACTGTGGGCAAGATCGGCCATCGAGCTGTGCATGACGGCAGCCGGATCAAGCAGCACGTGGTCGGCCACTTTCAGTTCCGATTTGCGCAGCAGGTGGCGCGATTGAGCGATATGTTGCAACAGATTCACAGGCTGGACTCGGTTATGATCGGCTGGCCGGGATGTAGCTATCTTGTAGTTATACTACATGACCGGCTGACCGCCCAGCTAAACGAACGTGGGAGAGTGGTGGCTTGAGTATCCCTTGCGACATTCTGGTTTTCGGCGGCACGGGCGACCTGGCCCTGCACAAGCTGCTGCCGGCGCTTTATCAGCTCTACCGCGAGGGTCGCCTGCACAACGCCGTGCGGATCATCGCCCTGGCCCGCCGCCCCCTGCCGCGCAACGACTACCTCAAGCTCACCGAGCGTCATTGCCGGGCACAGATCGCCCGCAACGACTTCGACGAGGAGGTCTGGCAGCGCTTCTCGGCACGCCTTGACTACTTCGCCATGGACGCCGCCCAAGGCGCCGATTTCGGGCGCCTGGCCCGTTACCTCGGCGAGCCCGGTGGCCTGACCCGGATCTTCTATCTCGCCACCGCCCCCAACCTGTTCGTGCCCATCGCCAACAACCTGCGCCTGGCCGGGCTCGCCGACAGCGAAGCGCGCATCGTGCTGGAGAAACCCATCGGCCATTCACTGGAGTCGGCCACGGCGATCAACGAAGCCATCGGCGCGGTATTCGACGAATCCCAGGTCTTTCGCATCGATCACTACCTGGGCAAGGAGACGGTGCAGAACCTCATGGCCCTGCGCTTCGCCAATGCCCTGCTGGAGCCTGTGTGGCGCAACAGCCAGGTTGATCATGTGCAGATCAGCGTCTGCGAAACCCTCGGGGTCGAGAACCGCGGCGCCTACTATGATCGCGCCGGCGCTACCCGCGACATGCTGCAGAATCATCTGCTGCAACTGCTCTGCCTGGTGGCGATGGAGCCACCGGCACAATTCGAGGCCGAGGCGGTGCGCGACGAGAAGGTGAAGATCCTTCGTGCGCTGCGCCCCATCGCCGGCCAGGACGTGCAGGACAAGACCGTGCGCGGCCAGTACAGCGCCGGCAAGATCGGCGGCCAGGAGGTCCCGGCCTACTACTTCGAGAAAGATGTCGACAACGACAGCGATACCGAAACCTTCGTCGCCGTGCAGGCTCATATCGAGAACTGGCGCTGGGCCGGCGTGCCTTTCTACCTGCGCACCGGCAAGCGCATGGCACGGCGCTCGTCGCAGATCGTCATCCAGTTCAAACCGGTGCCCCATGAGCTGTTCGCCGGCGGCCAGGTCAACCAGTTGCTGATCCAGTTGCAACCCGACGAGCACATCAGCCTGCGCATGATGACCAAGAGCCCCGGCCGCGGCATGCGCCTGGCGCCGGTCGAGCTGGACCTGAACCTGGCCCAGGCCTTCGCCCAGACACGCCGCTGGGAAGCTTACGAGCGACTGCTGCTGGATGTACTGGATGGTGACTCGACGCTGTTCATGCGCCGCGATGAAGTGGAGGCTGCCTGGGCCTGGATCGACCCGATCCTCAAAGGCTGGGAGGACCACTTCCAGGCACCGCGGACCTACCCGGCAGGCAGCAATGGGCCGGAGCAGGCCAACAGCCTCCTGGCGCATCAGGGCCGACACTGGCACCTCTGACCATTTCCCGCCCCGGCACTTGCCGCCGGGGCGCAGGTCATCTTCGCGAGCGCTCCAGCAATGCCTTGAACGCTGAGGCATCGATCGGTCGACTGATCAGGTAACCCTGCGCCTCGTCGCACCCCTGCTCACGCAGGAATGCCAGCTGCTCCTGGGTTTCCACCCCCTCGGCCACCACTTCCAGCCCGAGGCTCTTGGCCATGGCGATGATCGCCCGGATGATCGCGGCATCCTGGCTGCCCTCCTGCAGGCCCCGAATGAACGCCTGGTCGATCTTCACGTAGTCCACCGGAAAGCGCTTGAGGTAACTCAGCGATGAATAGCCGGTACCGAAATCGTCGATCGCCAGCTTCACGCCCAATGCGTGCAGTTGCTGGAAGGTGGCGATGATGTGCTCGACATTGTCGAGCAACTGGCTTTCGGTCAGCTCCAGCTCCAGCAGGTGCGGCGCCAGCCCAGTCTCCTGCAGTACCTGACGCACCAGGCTGACCACCTTGCCCTGGCGCAACTGGTAGACCGACAGGTTGACCGACACACGGATCTCCCAACCCTGGCGCAACCATTCACATGCCTGCCAACACGCCTGACGCAGGACGAACTCCCCCATCGGCGCAATCAACCCGGTTTCTTCGGCCAGCCCGATGAACTCGCCCGGCGGCACCATGCCCCACTGCGGATGCTGCCAGCGCACCAGCGCCTCGGCGGCATGCAGACGGCCGGAACGCAGGCACAGCTTGGGCTGGAAGTAGACCCGCAGCTGGTTTTCGTCGAGAGCCTTGCGCAGATCGTTTTCCAGTTGCAGGCGTTCCAGGGTGCTGGCACGCAAGCTTTCGGTATAGAACTGGAAGCTGTCGCCCCCCAGGTGCTTGGCGTGTTGCTTGGCCATGTCGGCCTGACTGACCAAAGCGTTGAGGTCGAAAGTGGCCTCCGACAACACACTGATGCCCACCGATGCACTGATCACCACCTCATGACCGCCCACTCGCTGCGGCACCCGCAGCTTGTCGAGCAGGCGTGTGGTGACCCGCACCAGGCTGGAAAGATTGCTGTAGCCATCGAACAGCACGGCGAACTCGTCGCCGGAGATACGCGCCACGGTGTCGGCCTCCGGCACCGCATTGGCCAGGCGCTGGGCCATTTTCTTCAGCAACTGGTCGGCGAGTTCGTGCCCCAGGCTTTCATTGAGCAGCTTGAAGCGGTCCAGATCGACATGCAGCAGCGCCAGGCTGCGGCCGTTCAGGCGCACACGCTGCACCGCCTCATGCAGACGCAGGCGGAACAGCGCTCGGTTGGCAAGGCCTGTGAGGTCATCGTAGTGGGCCAGATAGCGCAGGCGCTCCTCCGACTCACGGCGCGCCGACAGGTCCGTGAAGAACGCCACGATATTGCTGATGTTGCCTCGTCCATCGCTCACGCCATTGAGCTGCAACCATTGCGGGTAGAGCTCGCCATTGCTGCGCGCCTCGACCAGCTCGCCCTCCCAGCGCCCTTGCTGCTCGAGGGCCTGGTGGATCGATTGGCTGTGCCGACGGGCGTCGCGGCTGCAGGGCAGCTCCAGCAGGTCACGCAGGATCAGGTCTTCGCGCCCGTAGCCGGTGAGATCGCAGAATCGCTGGTTGACCGCCAGCAACTGGTAGTGCGCATCGAGGATGGCGATGCCTTCACTCGCCGCTTCGAACACGGTGGCAGCCAGCCGCTGCTGTTCTTCCTGTTCCTTCTGTGCGGTGATGTCACGACGGGTACCCAGCATGCGCAGGACCTTGCCGTCGGCATCACGCTCGACCGCCCGTCCCCGGTCCTCGATCCAGCACCAGCGACCTTGCGTGTGGCGCACCCGGTATTCGACGCGATAGTCGTCGCTGCGGCCCTTGAGGTGCTCGACCAGCGTGCGACGCAGTAGCGGCAGATCGTCGGGATGCAAGCGCGGCTTGAGGTCGGCACGCACCGAGCGCACCTGCCCAGGCTCCAGGCCGAACAAGGCATGCAACTGGGTGTGATGGACTTCGTCGGTCTGCAGGTCCCAGTCCCACAGCCCCAGTTCGCTTGCCTCCAGCGCCAGGGCCAGGCGCTGCTCGCTGGCACTCAGGGCGTGGGTGGCAAGCGCCAGCTCACGGCCTCGCTCGCTCACCCGCAGCTCGAGGCCGACCTGCGCCTGGCGCAATTGCTCTTCGGCGTGACGACGATGGCGGATCTCTGCACTCAAGGCCTGGTTCAACTGCTCGCCATGGCGTTGCGCCCCCTGCAGATGCTCGATCAATGCCTGGTTCTGGAAGCGCCGAAGCAGACCGCGCTCGATCAGACGATTGACCTGCCAGGCCACCACCACCAGGGCGCCGAGCAGGATCAGGCCAAGCCAGCCCCAGCCGCGCTGCAACCCGTCCTGATAAAAGAACAGAAATCCGATCGGCGGCAACAGGCCGGGTAACACGAAGCTGAGAAAGGCCGGCAGGCTGACCGCGTAGGCGACGCTCGCCGACAGCGCCGCTGCGCCCAGCAGGCCGAATACCCAGGCCTGCTGGACGAAACTGTCCACGGGTACCAGCGCGAGGGCGGCACATCCAAGCGTCAGGCCACTGAAGGCCGAACCACCCAGAAACATCCGCCACCAGGTCGGCTTGGCCTGACGCTCCGGCGAGGCCGCATCGAAGGCCGCCACCTGGATCACCCGCAAGGCCACCAGCGCCAGTAACCAGACCATCCACACGCCGACCAGCAGGTAGCGGGCAGGGCTCCACAGCAGCCAGGCGCAAAGCAGGCCGTTGAGCAACATGAACAGGGTGGGCAGCAAGGAGCCCTGGTAAAGCAGGCGGGTCCGCTCGATGGAGAGCTGGGTTGCGAATTGCCTGCGAACGCTCCTTGTCGATTCGGGTGATGCGTCGATCACCACGCAATTCTGGGTCATATGGCAGTGTTCTTATAATGGTCAGCCGCGAACGTGCACGGAGCATACACAAGCGCGAGGCCGGGCCAAACTGCTGTATGTCATGATTTCACAAATGCCCGACCATTTGCCCGCAGCCCCCGCGCCAACCTAGAATGGCCGGATGCACACTGATGACCTCTCCCTACTGCTCAACTCCCTCAACGATGCCCAACGCCAGGCCGTAGCAGCCCCGCGTGGGCGTCAACTGGTGCTCGCTGGCGCCGGCTCCGGCAAGACCCGCGTGCTGGTGCACCGCATCGCCTGGCTGATCCAGGTCGAACAGGCCTCGCCGCATTCGATTCTGTCGGTGACCTTCACCAACAAGGCCGCCGCGGAGATGCGTCATCGTATCGAGCAGTTGCTGGGCATCAACCCGGCTGGCATGTGGGTCGGCACCTTCCACGGCCTGGCGCACCGCCTGCTGCGTGCCCATTGGCAGGAAGCACGCCTGGCGCAGAATTTCCAGATCCTCGACGGCGACGATCAGCAGCGGCTGATCAAGCGAGTGATCCGCGAGATGGGCCTGGATGAGCAGCGCTGGCCGGCACGCCAGGCCCAGTGGTTCATCAACGGCCAGAAGGACGAAGGCCTGCGCCCGCAGCACATCCAGGCCAGCGGCGACCTGTTCCTGGCGACCATGCGCGGCATCTACGAAGCCTATGAGCAGGCCTGCGAGCGCGCCGGCGTCATCGACTTCTCCGAGCTGCTGCTGCGCGCCCTCGACCTGTGGCGCGACAATCCTGGCCTGCTCGAGCACTACCAGCGCCGTTTCCGCCACCTGCTGGTGGACGAATTCCAGGACACCAACGCCGTGCAGTATGCCTGGCTGCGCCTGCTGGCCGGCGGTGGCGAAAGCCTGATGGCTGTGGGCGACGACGACCAGTCGATCTATGGCTGGCGCGGTGCGAAGATCGAGAACATCCATCAATACACCGCAGACTTCCCCGACGCCGAACTGATCCGCCTGGAGCAGAACTACCGCTCCACAAGTGGCATCCTCAAGGCCGCCAACGCCCTGATCGCCAATAACAGTGGGCGCCTGGGCAAGGAGCTGTGGACCGATCTGGGCGAAGGCGAACCCCTCACCCTGTACGCGGCATACAACGAGCACGACGAAGCACGCTACGTGGTCGAAAGCATCGAGCGCGTCATCAAGGACGGCAACTCGCGCAGCGACATCGCCATCCTCTATCGCTCCAACGCCCAGTCGCGGGTGCTCGAAGAAGCCCTGCTGCGTGAGCGCATCCCCTACCGCATCTATGGTGGCCAGCGCTTCTTCGAGCGCGCCGAGATCAAGAACGCCATGGCCTACCTTCGTCTGCTCGAAGGCCGCGGCAACGATGCAGCACTCGAGCGGGTGATCAACGTTCCGCCACGCGGCATCGGCGAGAAGACGGTCGAGGCCATCCGCGAACATGCCCGCCACAGCCAGCTGTCAATGTGGGATGCCATGTGTCAGCTGCTCGCTGCCAAAGCACTCAAAGGCCGTGCGGCCAGTGCCCTGGGCGGCTTCATCGAGTTGATGGAAAACCTTGCGACCAAGGTCATGGAGATGCCACTGCACACCATGACCCAGACCGTCATCGAGCAGTCCGGGCTGATCATCTACCACCAGGAAGAAAAGGGTGAAAAGGGCCAGGCTCGGGTGGAAAACCTTGAGGAGCTGGTCAGCGCTGCGCGCAACTTCGAATCCACTGAAGAAGATGCCGACCTTTCGCCGCTGTCGGCATTCCTCGGTCACGCCTCGTTGGAGGCTGGCGACGCCCAGGCAGACGAGCACGAAGACAGTGTGCAGTTGATGACCCTGCACAGCGCCAAGGGCCTGGAGTTCCCCTACGTGTTCCTGGTCGGCCTGGAAGAAGGCCTGTTCCCGCACAAGATGAGCCTGGAAGAACCTGGCCGCCTTGAGGAGGAGCGCCGCCTGGCCTACGTCGGGATCACCCGCGCGATGCGCCAGTTGATCATGACCTACGCCGAGACCCGGCGCCTGTATGGCAGCGAGACATACAACAAGGTGTCGCGTTTCGTACGGGAAATTCCGGCAGGTCTGGTTCAGGAAGTACGCTTGTCCAATTCGGTCAGCCGTCCTTTCGGCGGTGCGCAGACCCAGGCCAGCAGCCTGTTCGCCAACGCCAACATCCCGCAGACGGCGTTCAGCCTTGGCCAGCGCGTGCAGCACTCGGTGTTTGGTGAAGGCGTCATCCTCAACTTTGAAGGGTCCGGGGCACAGGCGCGCGTGCAAGTGAACTTCGACGAAGGCAGCAAGTGGCTGATGCTTGGGTATGCCAAGCTGGAAGCGATCTGAGGACGAGTCGCGCTGACTCGTCCTGCAACGCTCTTTCAGACGCCAGATTCAGACGCGGATTACAGGATCAGGCAAAAGCTCGAAACATTCTTGCGCTAGCCATGTCTCCTAGATCATGTGCACCATGACGCGCGTGCAATCCACAAAACGGGAAATCCCATCTTATGCAACGTTTTCTTAGCATCGCACTGGCGCTCTGCGTCGGCCTGACGCTGAGCCTCGACGCCAACGCCAAGCGCTTCGGCGGTGGCAAGAGCTCGGGCGCTGCGCCTATGCACCAGACCCGCCAGGCCTCCCCAACCACGCCTGCCGCCGCGCCGACCGCTCCAGGCCGTGCACCGGCCGCTGCCAGCGGTGCTTCGCGCTGGCTGGGCCCTCTGGCCGGCCTCGCCGCCGGTGGCCTGCTCGCCTCCATGTTCATGGGAGACGGCTTCCAGGGCATGCAGATCCTCGACTTCCTGATCATGGGCCTGATCGCCTTCCTGGTCTTCCGCTTCATCGCTGCGCGCCGTCGCCAGCAGCAGCCGCAAGCTGCCGCAGCCGCCGGCCACGCTCCTTACCAGCGTGAAGTGCAACAACAGCCTGCGCAATCGATCTTCGGTGGTTCGGCCGCCCCTGTCGCCGCCGCGCCGGTCATCAACGCCCCGGCCTGGTTCAACGAGCAGAGCTTCCTGGCCGCTGCCCGCAACCACTTCCAGACGCTTCAGCAGCACTGGGATGCGAACGAGATGGACAAGATCGCCGAGTTCGTTACCCCGCAAATGCTCGAGTTCCTCAAGCGTGAGCGTGCCGAGCAAGGTGATGGCTTCCAGTCCACCT
Organism: Pseudomonas sp. NBRC 111143; assembly: GCF_001320965.1. Classification (NCBI taxonomy): domain Bacteria; kingdom Pseudomonadati; phylum Pseudomonadota; class Gammaproteobacteria; order Pseudomonadales; family Pseudomonadaceae; genus Pseudomonas; species Pseudomonas sp. NBRC 111143. The sequence continues at coordinate 35,238 of NZ_BCBT01000018.1, forward strand.
ACATCGACGACCTCGATGTGCAACTGGAAGGCGTCGACGACCGCGCCGACAAGACCATCGCTACCCTGACCTTCCGTGGCGTATCGAAGAACTCGCGCTTCGATCAGGGCGAGGCCTTCAGCGAAAGCTGGCACATGGAGCGTGCACAGGGCGAGAACCAGCCCTGGATGCTCGCCGGTATCCGCCAGAACGGCTGATTCTGACGCGCTTCACAGAAAAACCCCGGGCCTGTCCCGGGGTTTTTGCTTTTGCCACACTGGGCTACTAGGGTATAACGCGCAGCGTTGTCATCAAGGTAAGAGGAAGTGAACTGTGGAAGAAGTGATCGAACAACTCCGTGAAGCCAATGAGCCAGTACCCGTGCCCCTGGAGCTTCCCGACGAAGACCAACTGGTCGAAATCGAAGAACAGCTGTTCATCAACATTCCCTTCGTCTTCAAGGAATTCCTGCTGACCGTCAGCGACGTGGTCTACGGCTCCCTCGAGCCGGTCACTGTCACCGACCCGCAGTCGCACACCTACCTGCCTGATGTTGCCGCCAATGCCTGGGATGCCGGCGTACCACGCGACCTGATCCCCCTTTGCCAGGACGGCGACAATTACTACTGCGTCGAGGAAGACGGCACGGTGGTGCTATGGGATGGCGACGAAGAAATCGTTGGCGAGGAAAGCTGGGAGTCGGTGTGGCACTGGGCGCGGGATGTCTGGCTGGAAAGCTGAACCCGAACACGCAAAATAATGGCATACCGCCATTAACTACTCGTAGAATCGCCAGGCTTTCTGCGCCTGGCGACATCGTTACCGCCTGATCCCCTCGGACTACCATGAAGTCTTGCGCAGGGAGCGATCACCCCTCAATGCGAGTGATCGCGGCTGTTCTCCAACGTTTCCAGCAGGGCGATCTGCATGCGCGTATGCACGCGCACGAACCAACGCCACAGCAGCGCGACCACCACGGCCGCGACTACGGCGATGACCAGCAAAAGCTCGTTGGTCGGCAGGATGCTCGCCGACAGTGCCGACAGCAGCAGGAAGATCACCAGCAGCGACAACAGCGGAATCACTTCGGCAATCACGCGGCGCACGCGCTGAGTGTGTCGCCCGGCCATCTCCGGCTTGACCCCCATCTCCGCCAACAGCATCGACAGCGCCTTGAGCTTGCGATAAGCGGCGATCAGGAATGGCAGTGACAACAACAATGCCGCCCCCCAGATCACCGCCTTCTGCTGCCCTACATCACCGATCCATTCGCTCACCCAGGTGCCGATGCGTACCGCGAAGTAACCACCGCTGAAGAAGATCGCGATCACCAGTGCCAGGTTCACCCCCACTTGCAGCAGGATGCGCCGGATCATCGCCGCCAGCATGGCGCCCTCGCCTTGAGGCTGAATGTTGCGCAACCACTCGCCATACAGCGACAGCACCCGCGACAAGCGCTGCGGCACCACCTTGCCCAGGCGAATCGACAGGGGATCCGCCGCACGGATCAGGTAAGGCGTGAGCAAGGTGGTGATGGCCGAGACGGCCACTGCGACTGGATAGAGGAAGTCGCTGGTGACCTGCAAGGTCATGCCCAGGGCAGCGATGATGAAGGAGAATTCGCCAATCTGTGAAAGCCCCATCCCCACACGCAATGAGGTACGTCCATCGTTACCCGCAATGAAGGCGCCCATGCCGCAGGAGAGCATCTTGCCCAGCACCACAGCCAGGGTGATCACCACGATCGGCCAAGCGTAGTCGATCAACACCTGCGGATCGATCATCAGGCCAATGGCGACGAAGAAGATGGCGCTGAACAGGTCGCGTACCGGCTCGATCAGGCGCTCGATCTTCAGCAACTGGCGCGATTCGGCCATGATCGCACCGATCAGGAAGGCGCCCAGCACCATGCTGTACTCCAGCTTGACCACCAGCAGGCAGAAGCCGAAGCACAGCCCCAGTACGGTAATCAGCAACATCTCGTTGCTCTCGAACTTCGCCACGTAGGCCAGCAGCCGTGGCACCAGCAGGATGCCGATAACCAACGCCACGATCATGAACAGCGACAGCTTGCCGACGGTGGAGAACACCTCGCCGGAACTGACCGTACCGCTGACCGCAATGCCTGAAAGCAGGGCGATGATGCCGATGCCGAGGATGTCCTCGACGATCAGCACGCCGAAGATCAGCTGCGCGAACCGCTCGTTCTTCATCTTCAGGTCGTTGAGCGCCTTGACGATAATCGTCGTCGAGGAGATCGCCAGGATGGCGCCGAGGAACAACGAGTCCATGGTGCTCCAGCCGAACCAGCGGCCGATCTCGAAGCCGATCCAGATCATCAGCACAATTTCGAGGAAGGCAGCGATGAAGGCGGTCGCCCCCACCTTGAACAGCTTGCGCAGGCTGAACTCCAGGCCCAGGCAGAACATCAGGAAGATCACCCCGAGCTCGGCCAGGGTCTTGATCGTGTCTTCGTCGTGGATGAGGCCGAACGGCGGCGTGTGAGGGCCGATGATGAAACCGGCGACGATGTAGCCGAGCACCACCGGTTGGCGCAGCCTGTGGAAAAGAATGGTTACCACCCCTGCGACCAGCATGATCACGGCCAGATCCTGGATGAAGCTTATGGCATGCATGGCGTGGCACTCCTTTTCTCTACGCACGGGGGCAGACCGCTCCTCTGCCAGGCCATCCCCGATCGAGCAGCTAGTACAAATTGTGTTGAAAGGTGGAACACCCATGTTGCATGGGCGTACTCAGGGTAACATCGCGTCCGCTCGTCAAACGCCCGTGCAATATGTAGAAACAGATCGGCAAAAGCGCGCGAGGTAATGGCATGATCGGCGTGACGACGGACCGTCGAGCGACGTCCGTTTCCAGGATGGGAAACCTCAACAGAGGGGAACAGAAGTGTCTGCAGATACCCGCCCCGTTTCAGCGCAACCTCACCGTGAGCACACTATGGAACCTGGAAACGCCCAGCTGAGCATGACCGTCCTGATGACGCCGGACATGGCCAACTTCTCGGGCAACGTACATGGCGGCACCCTGCTGAAATACCTCGACGAAGTGGCCTATGCCTGCGCCAGCCGCTATGCCGGTACTTATGTCGTGACCCTGTCGGTGGACCAGGTGATCTTCCGCGAGCCGGTGCACGTCGGCGAACTGGTGACCTTCCTCGCCTCGGTCAACTACACCGGCAACACGTCCATGGAAGTGGGCATCAAGGTGGTGACCGAGAACATCCGCGAGCGCTCCGTTCGCCACTCCAACAGCTGCTTCTTCACCATGGTCGCGGTCGACGACAATCGCCGCCCGGTCGCGGTGCCGCCACGTCAGCCACAGAACAGCGAAGAGAAGCGCCGCTTCCTGCAGGGCCAGCAGCGCCGCCAGATCCGCCAGGAGCTGGAGAAGCGCTACCAGGACCTGAAGACCGAGTGATCTAGAACGTCAGCACCTGCGCCTCGAACCGCACCCGCGGATGGGCGATACGGTCCTGCGCCCGCACCAGCTGCAACTCGTAGCTGGCGCAGGCCTGGGTTTCCAGCAGCACTTCGTGCACCGCCGCCGCGGTGAACTCGAAGGCCTGCAGCCACGAATCGCCCAGCAGTACCCGCGCCAGGAACAGCGCCGAGGTCAGGTCACCGACTCCAACCGGCTGGCGCGGAAACGCCAGAAGCGGGCGGCGCAGGTGCCAGCTCTGCTCGCGTGTCACCAGCAACATCTCGAAAGCATCCTCGCCGCGCCCCGGGTAGGCCAGGTGCTTGACCAGTACCGCCTGCGGCCCACGTGCCAGCAGGCTGCGCGCCATGGCCACGCAATCTTCCAGCGACTGCGCATGCCGACCACAGAAACTGTCGAGCTCGAGCTGGTTCGGGCAGAGGATGTCAGCGACCGACGCCGCCTGCTCAAGCAGGAAGTCGCTGACCTCCTGGGGCACGATGCAGCCCTTCTCGGCGTGCCCCATCACCGGGTCGCACAGGTACAGCGCACGCGGGTTGACCGCCTTGATCCGTTCGACGCCGGCCAGGATCGCCCGCCCCTGCTCGGCACTGCCGAGGTAACCCGACAGCACTGCATCGCAATGGCCCAGCTCGCCGATATTGGAAATACCTTCCACCAACGCAGGAATTTGCTCCGGAGCAAGCACTTCGCCAGCCCACTGGCCATACTGAGTGTGGTTGGAGAACTGCACAGTGTTGAGCGGCCAGACATTGACGCCGATGCGCTGCATGGGAAACACCGCGGCGCTGTTTCCGGCATGGCCAAAGACCACATGGGACTGGATCGCGAGCAAGTGCGGTGTACGTTTCATGCAGGAGACTTCCGAAGCTGTGTGGATAAGTGAAAGTCGATCAGTATGAACCCGAAAGCCACCTGTACGACAGGCCAGGCACGCAGTTAAGCTGAAGCCACCTGTCTGGAGCATATGCAAATGTTGACCCTGGAGAACCTGTTCGTCCTGATGCTGTTGGCGACGGCTGGCGCCTGGCTGTGGCACAACCATGGCTTGCGAGAGAAGGCGCTGGAACGGGTCAAGCAGCATTGTGCGAAGCTCGACCTGGAGCTGCTAGACGACGCCGTGGCCCTCAAGCGCATCGCCTTCGTACGCGATGCCAATGGCCGCAAGCGTCTGGCACGGGTCTATGCCTTCGAGTTCACCGTTACCGGCGAACAGCGTCACCCCGGCACCGTGACCCAGTTCGGCGCCCATACCGTACAGATCGAACTGGCACCCTACCCGTTCGAGATCAAGACCCCGCCGCGCACCGATAACGTCATCGAAATGCAGCAATGGCGCCAGGAGCACAACCGCTGGCGCAACTGATCAGCCGTTTACGCGGCAGTGCTCGATGGCTGCTTGAAGGGGCTGCAACGGCTGGGGCTGATCGAAGATCAGCTCGATACGCGAGTCCCTGCGCCATTCGCTTGAACGCCACTCAGGCACACCGCGCTCCAGGCCATTGAATGATTGCCAACCCTGAATGCTGTGGATAACCCCTTTGGCTCGCCGCCACGCCCATTGCGCGAGCACGCCACGCAATGCAGCCTCATCGAAGCGCTGGCTCGGATGCCAGCGCCAGCCAACACTCCACCCCTCACCTTGCTGCGCCTGGCAGATGGGTTGGCGCGGATCTGTCCACAGGGCAGCCAAGCTGACGGGTGCGCTGTCCACAGGCAGGCTGGAAAGAACCGCTGAGGGTAAAGGCTCTGTGGACAGAATGGGCAGGTTATCCAGGGCAAGCGCAGCATGATTCGTCCACACCGCCCTGATTTCGCCAAACGACGCAGTTATCAACAGACGCTGTGCATCATCCACATCTTCTGACTTGTTGAAAATCAACAACCCCGCCTGCGCCACTGCGTGCTGTTGTGCATCGGGCAGCGGTTCACCCCGCGCCAGGGCAGCAGCATCCAGCACCATCAGCAGGGGCTGGACATCCAGCACACCAATCCAGGGCGCGCGCCTCAACTGCTCCAGCAATTGCACGGGATGACCGAGGCCGGAAGGCTCGATGAACAGCCTGTCGGGCTTGGCCTTGCGCAGCAGACGCCCCAGGCCGACCTGGAATGGCGCCCCGTTGACACAACACAAGCAACCGCCTGCCACCTCGCCAATGGCAACGCCGGCCGCATCGGTGCTGAGCAGCGCAGCGTCGAGGCCGATCTGGCCGAACTCATTGACCAGCACCGCCCAGCGCTCGTTTTCCGGGCGCTGACCGAGCAGGTGACGAATCAGGCTGGTCTTGCCTGCGCCCAGTGGGCCGGCGATGACGTAGGTGGGAATGTGCTGCAACATGGCTCGGAATCTAGGTGGACGTGATGCCAGTCTATCGTGGATGCAGGTTCGTTGCCTTTACGGAGGAAAAGCCCTCACCCCAACCAATCAAGACTCAACAACAGCCGCTTCTCTCCCGGCGGCGTCGGCGGCGAGCGGTGCACCAGCCCCGCCCCCTCGTTACCCAACCACTTCTCGCCCTTGAGCAAGGCCACGTCCCCTGCCTGCAAGCGCCGAATGTTATCCACAGGTGCTTCGGCCAGCTGCAAGCGGCTGCGGTCGATGTCGCCTTCTTCCAACCACTCACTGCCGGCGCCCGCATAGGTGGTCAGCAGACGCAGTGGGACATGATCCACATGAAAGCGCGGGCACATCGCCCCGTCGAGCAGCCTCAGCCGCAAGCCCACACGGCGCGCGCCCAGCAGGCAGGTATAGGCCGCCACCAACCACGACACGTCAGCCACAAAACCTTCGTAACCGTGCAGATCCGCCGCCTCGGGCAGCAAGCGATGCAACACCGGTGGTTCACGCTCATCCACCTCCATCACACGCTCATCTGACATCGGCTGGCCAAGATTGAGCAGCAGGGCCGCGAAGTCCTCGACCTGCGCCGGTAAGCGTCGCTGCCACACGGCCAGGTTGACGCCATCCTGCAGGATTTCTGTCATCACCTGCGGCGACTCGCCGAACGCCTGGCGGATATCCACAAGCCGAGGTGCCGCCTTCATGCTGCCGCCTCTTCATACCAAGGGCCGAACGGATCATTCAGGCGCAACCAGGCCATCGGTCCGAGTTCCATCTCCTCGTCCGTCAGCAGACACGCTTCAAGCTCTGTGGATAACTGTGCGAAGTCGATGTTCTGACCGATAAACACCAGCTCCTGGCGACAGTCGCCCGAATCGACCGTCCACTGCTTGAGGATCGCTTCGAGGTTCTCTTCATCTTGCGGCCACTGCTCACGCGGCACGAAACGCCACCAGCGACCCGCCAGCCCATGACGCATCATGCCGCCTGCCTGCGACCAACTGCCCGCTTCCTGGTACTTGCTGGCCAACCAGAAAAATCCTTTCGAACGCAGCAGCCGACCATTGCTCCAGCTGTTGTGGATAAAGTCGAAAAAGCGCTGTGGATGAAACGGCCTGCGTGCCTGCCAGGTGGTCGAGGCGATGCCGTACTCCTCGGTTTCCGGCACATGCTCGCCGCGCAGTTCCTGCAACCATCCCGGCGCCTGGGACGCTTGCTCGAAGTCGAACAGCCCGGTATCGAGAATACGCTCCAGCGGCACCTGGCCCATCACCATTGGCACGATCTGGGCACGGGCGTTGAGGCTGCGCAGGATCGCGGTCAGTTCCTCGCGTTCGTGCTGACTGATGAGGTCGATCTTGCTCAGCAGCAACACGTCGGCGAATTCGATCTGCTCGATCAGCAAGTCGCTGATGGAGCGTTCGTCCTGCTCACCCAGGGTTTCGCCACGACTGGCCAGGCTGTCCGCCGCCTGGTAATCCCGCAGGAAGTTGAGGCCGTCGACCACCGTGACCATGGTATCCAGGCGCGCCATGTCGGAGAGGCTGCGGCCCTGTTCGTCGCGGAAGGTGAAGGTTTCGGCCACCGGCAGTGGTTCGGAAATACCGGTGGATTCGATCAGCAGGTAATCGAAGCGGCCTTCGTCGGCGAGCCGGGCCACTTCCTCGAGCAGGTCTTCGCGCAGGGTGCAGCAGATGCAGCCATTGCTCATCTCGACGAGCTTTTCTTCGGCGCGATTGAGGCTCACATTACGCTGTACCTCGCTGGCATCGATATTGATTTCGCTCATGTCGTTGACGATCACCGCAACCCGCAGGTTTTCACGGTTGCGCAGGACATGGTTGAGCAGCGTGCTCTTGCCGGCCCCGAGGAAGCCGGACAGCACGGTAACGGGAAGACGGTTGGTCATGGTGAACCTCATCGGGCAAAGCGCATTCGAAACGATGCATTGCACAACGTTATAATATAACAATACAATTTCGCCAAGCCGCGTCTGTCGAACGGCTGCTCGAGAGGATGGACATGAAGCACTCGAACCTCGCCCTATTGCTGCTGGCACTCGCCGTGCCCATCCCGCTCTACGCTGCGATCCCACAGCCCGGCCTGGCGTTGTGCACCCGCAGCGCCACGCTGTTGGCCTGCGGAGACGGCAAAGGCAGCTACTACAGTGTGCGAACTGAGGGCCGAGACTTTCATCTGCGCGGGTATGACAGCAACAGTCGACGACTCTGGGCGCAGACCAACAGCCGCTATGGACAGATGACCTTTTTCACCGGCCTGGCCAGCGACGGCGAAGCCTGGGTGGGCTACAGCCGGCGCGTCGGCTGGACCACCCTGAACCGCGTATCCAGCTCAAGCGGCCAACGTTTCAACCTGCACTGCAGCTTGATCGGAGGTTGCCGCTGAAGCCCCTTCTTCATGGACTCTATCGATGACCAGCCTGATGCTTCCCGACATCGCCGCGCAAACAAGCCACAAGCTCCAATCCCTGGATTGGGTCGGTATGCGCGGTATCGCCCTGCCTGTGCAACTGAACGGGCACCGCCTGAGCGCCTGGGCTGATGCCGGCGTGAGCCTGGATGACGGCGAATCGCGCGGCATTCATATGTCGCGCTTGTACCTCGCGCTGGAGGTACTGGAGCACACCGAGCTGACGCCCTTGGCCTTACGCCAGCTCCTGGCCCGCTTTCTCGACAGCCATGAAGGGCTTTCGTCCAGCGCCTACCTGCGCCTGAAATTCGACTATCTGCTCAAGCGTCCAGCGCTTGTCAGCCCATTGGAGGGCTGGAAGCGCTACCCGATCACCCTTGATGCACGCATCGAAAACGAAATGTTCCACGTGGAACAACACGTGGAAATCCCCTATTCATCCACCTGCCCATGCTCCGCTGCGCTGGCGCGCCAGCTCATCCAACAGCAGTTTCTCACGGACTTCGCCAACCAGACGCTCGATCCACAGGCCATCCTGCAATGGCTGGGCAGCAGTGCAGGTATCGTTGCGACGCCCCACAGCCAGCGCAGCCAGGCCTTCATCAAGGTGCGTCTGCGGGACAACCTGCAAACGCTTCCGCTCAACGCGCTGATCGATACCGTGGAAAACGCATTGGGTACCGCCGTGCAGACGGCCGTGAAAAGAGCCGACGAACAGGCGTTCGCCCTGGCCAATGGTCAGAACCTGATGTTCTGTGAAGATGCTGCGCGTCGCCTGCACCTGGCGCTGCGCGAATTGGAATGGGCCACCGGCTTCGATCTGCGCGTGGAACATGCAGAAAGCCTGCATGCCCACGACGCAGTGGCTGCCAGCCAGTGGCAATGGTGAGGCGCTAGCTGCGTGGACGTACGTTCCCGCAATCATTACCCAGCCACACCGCCCGGGTGTTCATGCTGCCCTGCTGCTGAACGCCCGAGGCATTGAAGGTGCCGCTGACCTGGGTGGTGAATTCGCGATCACTGAGGAAGGTTGCCTGACCGGTGCCTTGGGCTTTGGGGCAACTGAACTGGAACTTCCAGACGTTGCCTTGACGGTCGGTGATCTTCTGCGTGCAACCCGACTGCGGATCCTGCAGCGGAATATCATTGGTAGCCACCTGCTCTGGCGTCAGGCACGAGCGCACTCCATTGCCCCCCACGGTAATGCCTTGCTTGGCCAAGGCACCCTCCATCATGGCGCGCTGCTCCGGCGGCAGGTTCTTCAGTTGGCCGAGCATGAATGCCATGTCGGGCAATGGCTTGCCGTCGACCTGCATGTTGCTGGTGGTCAACTCCCAAAGACCGGGTTGCAGCATCTGCGCTTGCGCCAGCAGCGGGCTGCCCAGGCCCAGTGCCAGGGCAATCAGTGGCAGACGAATCTTCATGGATCAGTGCTCCTCGAAATACCGGCTACAGGCCGGACAGAGCCTTAGACGTCTTTTTCGCCCGCGGGTTGCAAGTGGCCCCGGGAACATGCTCTGTTAGGCGGCAGTGCTCTTGGAATGCAGGATGCGTATGGATTACCACAGCCCCTACTTCTTCGGTTACCTGCTCGGACTGATTCACTTCCTGGGCATCATCGCTGCGCTGCATGCGGTGTTCACCGTGCGTACCGCACAGGGCGCAATCGCCTGGGCAATGTCACTGTTCTTCATTCCCTACCTGACCCTGGTGCCCTATCTGATCTTTGGCGCCCGCTCCTTTTACGCCTACATCCAGGCGCGGCGCCAAGCCAACCAGGAGATGCACGTGGCGATGGCCGACCTCAACTGGCGCCCCTGGGTGGAGGAAGCCCTGACCGCCCGGGAGTCGGAAAGCTACGCGGCACTGCGTGCCATGCCCAAGCTTGGTCGCATGCCCTGCCTGGCCAACAACCAGGTGAAATTGCTGATCGATGGCACTGCGACCTTTGACGCGATCTTCGCGGCCATCGGCGAGGCGCGGGACACGGTGCTGGTGCAGTTCTTCATCATCCACGACGACGCCATCGGCCAGGAGCTGCAACAACTGCTCCTGCGTAAGGCCGCCGAAGGTGTAAGGGTTTACGTATTGTTCGATCAGGTCGGCAGCCATGCCCTGCCGGCGCGCTACAGCCAGGTGCTGCGCGAGGGCGGTGTACAGATCCAGGCCTTCTCCTCGCGCCGTGGGTGGTTCAACCGCTTCCAGGTCAACTTCCGCAACCACCGCAAGATTGTCGTGGTTGACGGGCTCCAGGGTTTCGTCGGTGGGCACAACGTCGGTGATGAGTACCTGGGCGGCAATCCACGCCTGTCACCCTGGCGCGATACCCACGTGCAAGTCAGCGGACCGGTGCTGGCCTGTCTGCAGGAGTCGTTCGCCGAAGACTGGTATTGGGCCACCCGTGAGCTGCCACCGCTGATCCTGCCCGATGCCTATCCAGAAGATGGCGTACTGTGTCAGGTGCTTGCCAGCGGCCCGGCGGATCCACAGGAGACCTGCCAACTGTTCTTCGTCGAAGCGATTCAGTCGGCAACACGGCGTATCTGGATCACCAGCCCCTACTTCATTCCAGACGAAGCCGTCTTCGCGGCACTGCGCCTGGCAGTGCTGCGCGGCGTCGATGTGCGGATACTGATTCCGTCACGGCCCGACCACAAGATCGTCTATGCCGCCTCCAGCCTGTTCGCCTTCGAAGCTGTGCGGGCCGGGGTGCGCATATTCCGTTATCAGCCGGGCTTCGTGCATCAGAAGGTGATCCTGGTGGACGATGATGTCAGCGCTATCGGCAGCGCCAACATGGACAATCGCTCGTTCCGGCTGAATTTCGAGATCACCTTGCTGACCATCGACCGCGCCTTTGCCGATCAGGTCGAGGCCATGCTGCTGTGCGACTTCGAGCAATCGCGGGAGATAACCGCCGAAGACAGCCGTGACACTCATCGGCTGCAGCAGCTGGGGATGCGCATCGCGCGCTTGATTTCACCGATTCTGTAGCCGGAAAAGAAGCGGGGCCGCAAAGACGGCCCCGTCTTGATCAACGATAGAGATCCTCTCGCGTCCACGGCAGGTCGTGGTGGCCATCCGCATACGGCTTCACTGCAAGAATCTGATGCAGATTGATCCAGCCCTTGGTGAAGGCATAGGCGCATCCGGCCAGGTACAGCCGCCAGATCCGCAGCGTCTTCTCCGGCACCAGCGCCGCAGCGCGATGCAGCTGGTTCTCGAGGTTTTCGCTCCAGTGATTGAGGGTCTTGGCGTAGTGCAGACGCAGGCTTTCCACGTCTACCACCTCCAGCCCTGCCTCGCAGATACGCGCGGTAATCATCGAGATGTGCGGCAGCTCGCCGTGCGGGAATACATAACGATCGATGAAATCCCCAGCACCTCGCCCAACCGGCCGACCATCCACATGCTTGGCGGTGATGCCATGGTTCATCACCAGACCGCCCTCACGCACGGCGCCGAACAGTCGCTGGCAGTACAGTTCGAGGTTGGCATGGCCGACGTGCTCGAACATGCCGACGCTGACCGCCTTGTCGAAACGGCCATCCTGGGGCAGGTCGCGGTAGTCGAGAATCTGCAGGTCGACCTTGTCGGCCAGCCCCTCATCCTTGACCCGCTGGCGCCCCAGCGTCAATTGCTCCTTGCTCAGGGTGATGCCGAACACCTTGGCGCCATATTCGCGTGCGGCAAAACGCGCCAGGCCGCCCCAACCGCAGCCGACGTCCAGCAAGTAATCGCCGGCCTGCAGCCGCAGCTTGCGACACAGATGGTCGAACTTGTCTTGCTGGGCCTGGGCTAGGGTGTTGTCCGGCTCCTTGAAGTAGGCGCAGGAATAAGCCATGTCCGGATCGAGCCACAGTTGGTAGAACTCGTTGGACAGGTCGTAATGGTAGGAAATGGCTTCGGCGTCGGTTTTCTTGTCGTGCGAGGTGCGCACCGGGACTACATCTTCATCGTCTTTGAGCAAAGCCTCGCTGAGCTCGTCGCAAACGCGGATGACTTCGCCAATGTTCCCCTCGAGTTCAAGCTTGCCCTCGACAAAGGCTGTGCCCAGTTCATCCATGCTCGGGTGCGTCAGCTGACTGATCAACTGAGGCTCCTTGACCAGGAGGGTGACCTGCGGGCTAGGCCCTAGATCGAACTGGTTGCCGTCCCACAGCTTAAGACGTAAAGGCAAGTGCAGGCTCTGCAACGCAGGTGGAAGTTGCGCAAGCATGAAAGACCCCCTTTCAATTACGGACGCCGTACAAGAATTCGAGCGTCACCGGATCAGGGTAGTTCATTCATTGGAAGTTTCCTTTTATAGCGACCATAGTCCAACGCTATCGGCCATGCCGCGATCAACAGATTGTATACAATCCTCCATTCAGCGACTAACCTTGTGCCCCTCTCGCGCATTCTTCTTCCCTGGACTGAATCCCATGAAATCCTATGATGTGGTGATCATCGGTGGCGGCCCTGGCGGCTATAACGCGGCCATCCGTGCCGGTCAGTTGGGCCTGAGCGTGGCCTGCGTCGAAGGACGTTCGACTCTCGGCGGCACCTGCCTGAACGTCGGCTGCATGCCCTCCAAGGCGCTGCTGCACGCCTCCGAGCTGTACGAAGCGGCCAGCGGCAGCGAGTTCGCGCACCTGGGCATCGAGGTCAAGCCGACGCTGAACCTGGCGCAGATGATGAAGCAGAAAGACGAAAGCGTGAGCGGCTTGACCAAGGGTATCGAGTACCTGTTCCGCAAGAACAAGGTCGACTGGGTCAAGGGCTGGGGCCGCCTCGACGGTGTCGGCAAGGTCATCGTCAAGGCCGAGGATGGCAGCGAAACCACTCTTCAGGCCAAAGATATCGTGATCGCCACCGGCTCCGAGCCAACCCCGCTGCCAGGGGTGAATATCGATAACCAACGTATCATCGACTCCACTGGCGCCTTGGCGCTGCCGCAGGTCCCCAAGCACCTGGTGGTCATCGGCGCAGGCGTGATCGGCCTTGAACTGGGTTCGGTCTGGCGTCGCCTGGGGGCCGAGGTGACCGTGATCGAATACCTCGACCGCATCTGCCCCGGCACCGACGAGGAAACCGCCAGGACCCTGCAAAAAGCCCTGGCCAAGCAGGGCATGAGCTTCAAGCTCGGCAGCAAGGTGACCCAGGCCACGCCTTCGGCGAGCAGCGTCAGCCTGACGCTTGAGCCTGCCGCCGGCGGCGATGCGCAAACCCTGGAGGCCGACTATGTGCTGGTCGCCATCGGCCGCCGCCCGTACACCCAGGGCCTGAACCTGGAGAGCGTCGGCCTGCAGACCGACAAACGCGGCATGCTCGCCAATGACCACCACCGCTCCCAAGTGCCCGGCATCTGGGTGATCGGCGACGTCACCTCCGGCCCGATGCTCGCGCACAAGGCCGAAGACGAAGCGGTGTCGTGCATCGAGCGTATTGCCGGTAAGGCCCATGAGGTCAACTACAACCTGATCCCCGGCGTCATCTATACACGACCGGAACTGGCCAGCGTTGGCAAGACCGAAGAGCAGCTCAAGGCAGAGGGCCGTGCCTACAAGGTCGGCAAGTTCCCCTTCACCGCCAACAGCCGCGCCAAGATCAACCATGAGACCGAAGGCTTCGCCAAGGTGCTGGCCGATGCCGAGACCGACGAGGTGCTAGGTGTGCATCTGGTCGGGCCGAGCGTCAGCGAGATGATCGGCGAGTTTTGCGTGGCCATGGAGTTCAGCGCGTCGGCCGAGGATATCGCCCTGACCTGCCACCCACACCCGACTCGCTCCGAAGCCTTACGCCAGGCAGCGATGAACGTGGAAGGGATGGCGATGCAGATCTAAGTCCAACAAAACCAGCGCAGGCCCCTGTGGGAGCGGGTTTACCCGCGAAAAGGACACCGCGCTGCCTGGCACGGGCTAGGCCCGTGTTCGCGGGTAAACCCGCTCCCACAGGGGATTGGGCTGACCCTAGATTTTGGACAAGACAGTTGCTCCTGCAGCGGCTACCAAGCCTGCAGGAGCGGCCCCCCATGCCCTACCCCACCGCCCAGTTCTTATCCACAGCCCGCCCGAAACGTCTCGCCAGGAACGGTGTGATATCCAGCGGCAGCGGCTCATTGTGGATAACCTTGTCCAGCAGCACGCCGGTGATTGCCGAGGTGAGAATCCCTGTGCGGAAATGTCCACAGGCGTTGAAGTAGCCAGTCACCTCATCCACAGGGCCAAGAATAGGCAGTTCGTCCGGCGACCCGGGACGTAGCCCCGCCCAGGTACGCTTCAGGCTCACCTGCGCCAGCTCCGGCACACAACGCACCGCCCCCTGAACCAACCCGGCAATTTCGGGGAAGGTAGTGCTGACATCGAACCCCTTGTCTTCCGTCGTGCTGCCAATCAGTACCTCGCCATTATCCTTTTGCGCCATGTAGCAATCACTGGTGGTCAGGCAGCCCTCGAGCAGCTTGGGCAAACGTTCGGTGAGAACGATCTGGCCCTTCACCGGCTTGACCGGAATCGAAGTACCGGTGGCCCACTCACTGAGCTCGCCCGCCCAAGCCCCAGCGGCATTGAGCAAGGTGTGACAATGGAAAACCCCAGCCTCGGCAGTGCGCACACCCTTGATCTGCGAGTTCACCTGCAGCACATCGGTGATGTTGGTGTTCAGATACAGATCGACGCCGTTCTGGCGCGCAGCTTCCAGGTAGGCGTCGCCCAGACGGAACGGGCTGACCTGGTGATCGCAGAGGAACTCCAGCGCCCCCTTGGCCTGCAGGGTCACCGCGGGCTCGCGCTCGCGCAGTGCCTGGCGATCCAGCCAGCGCACCTGGTCCGCCAGGTGCGGGATCTGCGCGACGATGTGCTCGGCGTACAGCTGGTCCTCATCGTCCTGGATGATGTACTTCAATCCGGTGCGCTCGAACTTGAAGTCCATGCCATGGCGCTCGATCAATTCCTGGTGCAGCTGTGGATAAAGCGCGTTGGATTGCAGTGCCAGATCGAAGAAGCACTGCGGCAGGATATGCGGCGTGCTCGAATCCACCGCCACCGCTGCGCCATGGGCCTCGCGTTTGTTGCGCGAGGACATCATGCGAAAGAAGATCACGCCACACCCCAGGCCTACCGACTCGCCGATGGCCCACAGGCCGCCAGCCGAGGCACGTGTCGCATTGCCCGGGCGCTTGCTGTCGATCAGGGCGATTTTCAGCCCCTTGCGCTTGGACAACTGATAGGCACAGGAGGCGCCGATCACCCCACCGCCGGCAATGACGATGTCATAGGTCTTGTTCATGCTCAGGCCTCCGTGGCCAGGTGCTGGAATGCGGAAAATGGGATGGGGTCGATCGGGAAACGCGGTCGCAGCCAGCCGACATCCGCTCGCCCGGTGCTGGCGCGCAGGCGATCGCTGCAGTAGCCCACACACATGCGCCCCTGGCAGTCGCCCATGCTCACCCGGGTGCGCATCTTCAGGCTGGCCATGTCCTGCACGCCTTGCTCAAGCGCCAGGTCGATATCGCTACGGGTGACGTGCTCGCAGCGGCAGATCACCGTGTCGGCCTGCGGCAGCTCGATTTGCGCTGCGCCACGTTGGGTATAGCGCTCGACACCCGCCCTGAACCGCGTGATCGCGGCCAGCTTGCCCAAGTACTGCTCGCGCCGCTCGATGGCCTGTGCGGCGTCGAGCACGCCACGTTGCTGCAGGATCGACACCGCAGCGATGCGCCCGGTCAGCATAGCTGCCTCGCCACCACGGATACCGCCCATGTCGCCGGCCAGATGGATATGCGCCTGGCTGCTCTGCTGCCAGACATTGCATGTCGCGCGCAGGTAGCCGTCGTCGCTGAACCCGTGCGCCAGCCCCAACTGTTGACTGAGCTGGGTGCGCGGGATAAATCCATAACCGACCGCCAAGGTGTCCACCGGCTCGCGCCGCACCCGACTCATGTCGGCTTTCCAATCCTGGCCATAGGGCGCAAGGCTGACTTCGCGCAGTTCACCTTCACCACTGGCGCTGACCACACCCCAGCCATAGTGCATCGCAATACCGTTGAGCTTCATGTACGCCAGCATGCTGAGGCCGTCGAGAAACAGCTGCGGTTTGTTCAGCAGCGCCAGGCTTTCCTTGGCGATACGGTTGAAGGCGCAGGCCTCGTAGACGCCGGCAACCTTGGCGCCAGCCGCATGCAGTTGGCAGGCCACCAGTGGCAGCAGCGGGCCAGTACCTGCGATCAAGGTGCTGCCCAGCGGCTTGACCACACCGCTCTTGACCTGCAACTGCAGCCCGCCCAGCAGCATCACGCCAGGCAGTGTCCAGCCGGGGAATGGCACATTGCGCTCGTGGCAGCCGGCCGACAACAGCAGATGGGAATAGTCGATCTCATGCAGTTGCTCGTCGGCATCCAGCACCATCAGGCGCTCATGATCGCCGCCAACCACACGGCTGTTCAGGCGCAAGTCGATGTGTTCGGCGCTGCTGGCGAAGTCTTCGTGCAGCGTGTGCAGGGCCTTGCTGTAGCGTGCGCCGAGGTAACCGAGGTCGACACCGGCACGCAGCGGCCCGCGATAGACCACGCCACCCGGCCGCGAGGCTTCGTCGAACAGCAGGCAGTCGACGCCATGCTCGGCCAACTCGATCGCCGCCGCCATGCCCGCCGAGCCGCCTCCCACTATCACCGGTCGCAGACTCATGACTGCACCTCCAGGGCCAGGCGATTGACCTCGGTCTCCACCCGCATCCCCTGCCGAACCACGGTCTGGCAGGCTCGGCGCTTGGGCCGCCCGTCTATCGCCACCAGGCAGCAATGGCAAACGCCCATACCACAGAAGGCGCCAGCTGGCTGACCGTGGTCGTTGCGCGCCAGCTGACGCAGGCCAACGGCATTGAGCACGCTGAGTACCGTCTCGCCTTGTGCGGCCTGCACCGTCTGGCCATTGATCTGAAAGGTGATGTCAGCCTGCACGACAGGCTGTATGTCGAGCACTCGCTCCAGTGATTGCATGGGCTTCGTCCTTGTTTGAAGAGGACTCGACGGTACGCCAAAGCACTGTGAGGAGATATTGACCTAAGCCGTAGGAATTGAAGGAAGCTTCCTAGGATTTTGTCAGCGTATGACCTGATTTTTTCTGATGCAGTACCCGTCGAGGTAGGGAAATCCATACTGCGCATCGCCCAGGTTAGCCACCCATGCCTTTGAGGAACATGCTATGCAAACCCCTTCGCCACGACGCTTCCGGGTAGCACAAGTTATTCATTGATCGTCTCAAGCGCATCGGCGTCGAAACTGACCTCAGGAAAAATCCGCAGGATGTTGTGCGCAGAATTCGTTTGAGATGACGCGCCGCTTTGCCCAAGGTGTCGGCTCGGATAGGCATTGCCTGAAGCAAGACCTCGATTGATGGCGCCGCCCGTGCAGGTAGATCCGCGAGCACTTGCCGCTCGCAGGACGCGCCGGTTTCTTCCAATAATAAGAGAAGTCTGGACATGCAAGACAACGGATTGAAGCAAAGCCTCAAGCAGCGGCATATCACCATGATCGCGCTTGGCGGTGTGATCGGCGCCGGGTTGTTCGTCGGCTCCGGCAGCCTGATCGCCTCGGCCGGCCCAGCCGCGATTCTGTCCTACGTGATCGGCGGCATCATCGTCACCCTGGTGATGTTCATGCTCGGCGAGATGGCCTCGCGCAATCCTGACGCCGGCTCCTTCTCGACCTACGCCAACACCTACCTCGGCAACTGGGCGGGCTTCACCGTGGGCTGGCTGTACTGGCTCAAGTCGATGATGACCATCACCCTTGAAGCCGTGTTGCTGGGCGCGATCCTCAACGATTTCATGCCCTGGCTGCCGATCTGGATCGGCGCCTTCATCATGCTGGTGACGCTGATCGCCAGCAACGCCTACTCGGTGCGTTCGTTCGCCGAAGTGGAGTACTGGCTGGCGGCGCTGAAGGTGGTCACCATCCTTATCTTCATGCTGCTCGGCGCCTCCATCCTGCTGGGCTGGCAGGAAAACATCCCCGCTCCCGGCCTGGTCAACCTCACCGACCATGGCGGCTTCATGCCCAACGGCCTGTCGCCAGTGATGGCCGGGGTGATCGTGGCGATCTTCTCGCTGGGCGGCAGCGAAATTGCCGCTGTAGCTGCCGGTGAATCGGAGAACCCGCGCCGGAACGTGATCCGCGCGATCAAGAGCGTGATCGTGCGGGTGATGCTGTTCTATGTCGGTTCCGTGTCGATCCTGGTGCTCTGCCTGCCCTGGATCGACAAGGCCAACCTCGCCTCGCCCTACGTCGCGCTGTTCACCCTCGCCGGTTTCAAGGGCGCGGCGGTGGCAATGAAACTGGTGTTGTTCGTGTCGTTCATGTCGGTGATGAACTCGTTCATGTTCTCCAACTCGCGCATGCTGTTCTCGCTCAGCCAGCGCGGACATGCACCAGCGCTGTTCGCCCGGACTAACGCCAAGGGCGTTCCGATCAATGCACTGGCGCTGGCGTTCTGCATTTGCGTGACGATTCTGACCTTGCACTTCATCAGCGGCGGCGATCTCTTCCTGACCCTGGCCAGGAGTACCGGCGCGTTCATCATCTTCGTCTGGATCTTCATCATTTTCGCCCACGTCGGCATGCGCCTGAAAACCCGGCATGAGGTGGTGGACCCAACGTCATTCAGGGCCTGGGGCTTCCCGCTGACCAACGTCATTGCGCTGCTGGCGCTGGTGTCGGTGCTGGCAACACAGGCGATCGACCCCGCGACGCGTTTTCAATTCTGGCTGGTGCTGGTGACCTTGCTGGTGATCGTGGCGGCGTACTTCATGGTGCGCAAGCGCCGGGGTGGCGAAGTGCGGGAGCTGGCGCGGACTTGAATCGAACACTTAACTTTTAAATAAATAGAAATCGGAGGCAACCAAACTTGCCTCCGACATTCTATAGTTCACATCAGGCTCAAATTTCAGAAGATGTTACTTCTTCTTGCCTTCCTGAGCTTTGAACATGGACTTGGCATAGAAGATACCCAGGCCATGTGCACCACCGTGTTTTTGTGCAATGTTGGTCACCGCTTCGTAAGTGCCCTGACGCGACCAATCGCGCTGGTATTCATACAACACTTGCATCCACGTCACAGGCTGAGCCCCTGCCTGCACCATACGCTGAACAGCGGCGTCATGTGCCTGCTTGCTCGAGCCCCCCGAAGCATCTACCACGATGTACACTTCGTAACCTTCTTCCAGCGCACTCAGCACCGGCAGGGTCAGGCATACTTCAGTCCAAAGGCCGGCCATTACCAGCTTTTTACGGCCCGTTTTCTTCACCGCATTCACCAGGTCCTGGTCTTCCCATGCGTTCATGATGGTGCGGTCAATGATAGGGGTATCCGGGAAGACAGCAGTGATGTTCGGATCAAGAGGCCCCGCAAACGTCGAGGCCGAGATCGACGTCAGTACAGTGGGCACCTTGAAAGCACTGGCTGTTTCAGCCAGAGCAGCGACACTATTCATTACTTCATTTCGGCTTTCACTCTCAACGCCGAAATACATCTGCGGTTGATGGTCGATCAGAATGATGGCCGAGTTTTCCGGCGTCAGCAGTTTCGAACCAGGTCCAGACGCCATCGCAGAAACCGAAGCCGCCCCCATCACCAGGGCAGCCAATAATTGCCGTAACTTCATTTTAATCTCCAATAAGAAAGATCAATCACGCATCGCGCGTATTTTGAGCCGTCGAAAGACGGTCTATCAAAAGTTCACGAAGCCGCAAGAAGATGGCACTGAACTCTGATGCCGAAAGTTTAAAATCGCTCTATTGGATTTAAAATAGAAATTATGGAATCTCATCCTTTCTGATTTTGATATCTCAAACACCTCCTGTGTGCCAGGAGGCCATCGACTGCCCGCCTTTGCTCGAACCATCAACTGTCGAAAGACGGCTCCATCCCCCCGGCACCATGCACCCAGGGTTCCCTTGCCATGCGCTCGGCGAAGTAGCTGATCAGCGCCTGCACGCGCGCCGGCCGCCTGCGCCCTGGGGGTGTCACGATGTGCAATTCAATGGGATCGACCCGCCATTCCGGCATCGCCACCTCAAGCTGACCTGACTGCAACTCATTCCACACCAGAAACTCCGCCTGCAATGCCAAGCCCTGGCCTGCCAACAATGCGGGCGACAATGCCTCTGCGTTATTGGCGTGGAGTTGAGCACGCACCTGCTGGGTGTATTCACCCTGTTGATCGTGTCGGAAACGCCAGCTCTCACCGTTTCTCGAATTGCTGTACTGCAACGCTCGATGATTTGCCAGGTCATGGGGATGCTGGGGGCGACCATAACGCTCAAAATAGCTCGGGGCCCCCACGAGCAGGACCCGTACCTGGCAGATGCGACGCGCCAGCAGGCTTGAACTCTCCATGCTCGAGATACGGATCGCCAGGTCAAAGCGCCCTTCAATCAAATCAACCTTCTGATCATCGAACTGCACATCCAGCGTGACGTCAGGGTGAGCCGCCATAAACTCAGGCAACATCGGCGCCAAGCGCGGAATCCCGAAAGACATCGGCGCCGCCACTCGGATGCGCCCTTGCAGGGTGGTGGACTTCTCCATCACCAATGCTTCGAGCGCTTTCCCCTCCTCCAGAATGCGAGCGGCAGTTTCCAGGGCGGATGAGCCGCTCTCCGTCAGAGAGATGCGTCGCGAGGTGCGATGGAACAGAGTAGTTTTGGTGCGCGCTTCCAGCCGAGAAACAGCTTTCGATACCGTTGCCTGCGACAACGACAGGTCAAGCGCCGCACGGGCAAACGAGCCAGTTTCCGCGACCTTTGCAAATATTGCCCACGCTTCTAAATCAGGAAGTCGATTCATAGTTGCCTTAGGTTTTGTACGAAAAGTACGATCATCCACCGTTGTGGGAGCGGGCTTGCATCGCGATCTACCGCACGCAGCAGCAAAGCCTGAATTCGCGACGTCTGTGACAATATTTGAAGCCTCTCGAAGGCCCCATGTTACTCGCAAGCCTTTAGAGGTTCAGGTTATGCCTGAGGTACGAGGCGAGCGACTCATCAGGTTGGATTTGGGGAGGCATGGATGAGTATCGACACAGGGTTGCTGTGGGCGCACAGCTGAAAGGAAAAGTGCAACGAAAAAGGGAGCCGGTTAAGGCTCCCTTCATCAGCGACAGTTTTAAGTCGCGAAACCACCCGTCTGCTCAGCGCAGCCGTTTACTCCACCGTCACCGACTTCGCCAGGTTACGCGGTTGGTCAACGTCAGTGCCCTTGAGCACGGCCACGTAGTACGACAGCAGCTGCAGCGGAATGGTGTACAGGATCGGCGCCAGGGCATCGATGATGTGCGGCACCTTGATCACATGGGTGCCTTCACCATTGCTCATGCCGGCGTTCTCGTCGGCGAACACCACCAGCTCGCCGCCACGGGCACGGACCTCCTGCAGGTTCGACTTGAGCTTTTCCAGCAGCTCGTTGTTCGGCGCGACGGTAACCACCGGCATGTCGGCATCGACCAGCGCCAGCGGGCCGTGCTTGAGCTCACCTGCCGGATAGGCTTCGGCGTGAATGTAGGAAATCTCCTTGAGCTTGAGCGCGCCTTCCATCGCCACCGGATACTGGGCACCACGGCCGAGGAACAGGGTGTGGTGTTTGTCGGCGAACAGTTCGGCGGTCTTCTCGACCACGCTGTCCATCGCCAGGGCTTCGCCCAGACGCGCGGGCAGACGGCGCAGTTCTTCGACCAGCTCGGCTTCGACGCCCGCTTCGAGGCTGCCGCGTACCTGGCCCAGGGCCAGGGTCAGCAGCATCAGCGAGACCAGCTGGGTGGTGAAGGCCTTGGTCGAAGCAACGCCGATTTCCGGGCCGGCCAGCGTCAGCAGGGTCAGGTCGGATTCACGTACCAGCGAGCTGATGCCAACGTTGCAGATCGCCAGGCTGCCCAGGAAGCCCAGCTCCTTGGCGTTACGCAGCGCGGCCAGGGTGTCGGCGGTTTCACCGGACTGGGAGATGGATACGAACAGGGTGTCTGGCTGCACCACCACCTTGCGGTAGCGGAATTCGCTGGCGACCTCGACCTGGCAGGGGATGCCGGCCAGGCTTTCCAGCCAGTAACGCGCGACCATGCCGGCGTGATAGCTGGTGCCGCAGGCGACGATCTGTACATTGCGCACCTTGGCGAACAGATCCGCTGCTTGCGGGCCGAAGGCCTGGACCATGACGTGGTCGCCGGCCAGGCGACCTTCGAGGGTGCGCTGTACCACGGAAGGCTGCTCGTGGATTTCCTTGAGCATGAAGTGGCGATAGGTGCCCTTGTCGGCAGCCTCGGCGCCTTCGTGGTACTGCACGGTTTCGCGCTGGACCTTGCTGCCGGCCTGATCCCAGATGTTCACCTGGTCGCGGCGGATTTCGGCGATATCGCCTTCCTCAAGGTACATGAAGCGGTCGGTGACCTGACGCAGCGCGAGCTGGTCGGAGGCCAGGAAGTTCTCGCCATGACCCAGACCGATCACCAGCGGGCTGCCGCTGCGCGCAGCAACCAGACGGTCCGGCTGCTTGACGCTGATCACCGACAGACCGTAGGCACCATGCAGGCGCTTGACCACCGCCTTGAACGCGTCGGTCAGGTCGGGAATGCTCTTGAGGGTGTGGTGGATCAGGTGGACGATCACCTCGGTGTCGGTCTGCGAGGTGAATACGTAGCCCAGGCCCTTGAGCTCTTCACGCAGTTCTTCGTGGTTCTCGATGATGCCGTTGTGCACCACGGCCACTTCCTGGCCGGAGAAGTGCGGGTGGGCATTGTGCTCGGTCGGCGCGCCGTGGGTGGCCCAACGGGTGTGGGCGATGCCCAGGTGACCGTTGAGCGGCTCGGCAGCCACTGCGGCTTCCAGCTCGCTCACCTTGCCGATGCGGCGACGACGATCGAGCTCGCCCTGCTGGGTGACTACCGCCAGGCCCGCGCTGTCGTAGCCACGGTACTCCAGGCGCTTGAGGCCTTCGATAAGGATGGAGGTGATGTTGCGCTCGGCGACTGCACCGACGATTCCACACATGGTCATTGCTCCTGGCTGATCGCGGCGCAGATCAGGTTGATGCCGCGGGCTTGAATCTGTTCGCGTGCCGCTTTGGGCAGGCGATCATCTGTAATAAGGGTGGTAACGCTGCTCCAGGGCAGCTCGAGGTTGGGGATCTTGCGCCCGACCTTGTCCGACTCGACCATCACGATCACTTCGCGGGCCACTTCCGCCATCACCCGGCTCAGGCCGAGCAGTTCGTTGAAGGTGGTGGTGCCGCGATTCAGGTCGATGCCGTCGGCACCAATGAACAACTGGTCGAAATCGTATGAGCGTAGTACCTGCTCGGCGACCTGACCCTGGAACGACTCGGAGTGCGGGTCCCAGGTACCGCCGGTCATCAGCAGCACCGGCTCGTGCTCGAGCTCGCTGATGGCTCGGGCTACGTTCAAGGAGTTGGTCATCACGACCAAGCCGGGCTGGCGCCCGAGCTCAGGGATCATCGCTGCTGTGGTACTGCCGCTGTCGATGATGATGCGTGCATGTTCGCGGATGCGTCCGACAGCTGCGCGGGCGATGGCTTTCTTGTAGCTGGAAACCGGCTGAGCGGCCTCACCCAGCATCTCCTGCGGCACCGGTACCGCACCGCCGTAACGACGCAATAACAAGCCATTGGCTTCAAGCGCGGCGAGATCCTTGCGAATGGTCACTTCCGAGGTTTCGAAACGCTTGGCCAGGGCGTCCACGCTTACCTCGCCCTGCTCGGCGAGCAAGGCCAGAATATTGTGGCGACGTTGGGGGGTGTTTCGTTTCGACATGTGCAGATAAGTTTCGATTCGAAAGATAATGGTTGCAATCAAAACCTAAGATGAAGGATTCGTCAAGCGGCGGATAGATTTACTGAGAACGCTGTTCCCTGTGTAGCGGGCTTGTCCGGCAATAAAAAAGCCGACTTATTCACATAAGTCGGCTTTCGATCGAAACATCTGTGGATAACTCAGCTCTTCTTGATCTTCTCCGGCCGTTTCCAGCCATCGATATTGCGTTGGCGTGCGCGAGCAACGGCCAGCTGGCCAGCTTCGACAGACTGATTGATGGTCGAGCCAGCAGCCGTGGTAGCGCCGCCCTTGATTTCCACAGGTGCGACCAGCGAGTTGTTCGAACCGATGAACACATCTTCGCCCAGCACGGTCTTGAACTTGTTCGCGCCATCGTAGTTGCAGGTGATGGTACCCGCGCCAATGTTGGTGCGCGCACCGATCTCGGCGTCGCCCAGATACGTCAGGTGACCGGCCTTGGCGCCCTCGCCCAGATGGGCGTTCTTCAGCTCGACGAAGTTACCCACATGGGCCTTGGCCTCCAATACGCTGCCTGGGCGCAGACGAGCGAACGGGCCGGCATCGCTGCCCTCGCCCATCACCGCACCTTCGAGATGGCTGTTGGCCTTGACCACCGCGCCCTTGCGCAGGGTGCTGTTCTTGATCACGCAGTTAGGGCCGATCTGCACATCGTCTTCGATGATCACCTTGCCTTCGAGGATGACGTTGATGTCGATCAGCACATCGCGCCCTACGATCACCTCGCCACGCACATCGAAACGCGCGGGATCACGCAGAGTCACGCCCTGGGCCATCAGTCGGCGTCCCTCGCGCAACTGGTAGTGACGCTCGAGCTCTGACAATTGCAGGCGGTCGTTGGCGCCCTGCACTTCCATGGCGTCATGCGGCTGCTCGGTGGCAACCACCAGGCCATCGGCCACTGCCATGGCAATCACGTCGGTGAGGTAGTACTCGCCCTGGGCGTTGTTGTTGGACAGACGCCCCATCCAGTCTGCCAGCCGCGCGGCCGGCATCGCGAGGATGCCCGTGTTGCCTTCATTGATCGCCCGCTGTGCTTCACTGGCGTCCTTGTGCTCGACGATGGCCGCTACCCGGCCTTGGGCATCACGCACGATGCGGCCGTAACCGGTTGGATCCTGCAGGGTGACGGTCAGCAGGCCGAGTTGCTGTTCATTGACCTTGGCCAGAAGCCGCTCGAGCGTCCCCACCTCGATCAACGGCACGTCGCCATAGAGCACCAGCACAGTATCGGCAGTGATCGCCGGCAGTGCCTGGGCGACGGCATGGCCGGTGCCAAGCTGCTTGTCCTGCATGACGAAATTCAGATCGTCAGCCGCCAGGCGTTCACGTACCAGCTCTGCACCATGGCCGATGACCACATGGATACCCTTCGGCTGCAACTGTCGCGCGCTGTGGATAACATGGCCAAGCATGGAGTTACCGGCGACCGGATGCAGTACCTTGGGCAGCGAAGAGCGCATGCGGGTGCCTTGGCCTGCGGCGAGAATAACGATATCGAGTGACATTGACTGGCTACCAATCCTGGGCGGTCAGGGATGTGACCGAAGGGGAAAATTCGGGAAAGAAAAAGGGTAGCCGAGGCTACCCTTTAACTCAATCGCAACGCAGGTTACCGGTAGGACCGGATCACTTGCCCTTGCGCAATTGCTGGACAGTACGCAGCTGAGCTGCAGCCTCGGCCAGACGTGCGGCAGCAGCGCCGTAGTCGAAGTCCGAGCCCTTAGTGTTCAGCGCGTTCTCGGCAGCCTTGAGGGCTTCCTGAGCCTGAGCTTCGTCCAGGTCGGCAGCACGTTGCACGGTGTCGGCAAGAACCTTGACCATGTTCGGCTGCACTTCGAGGAAGCCACCGGAGATGTAGAACACCTCTTGAGTGCCACCCTGCTTGGTCAGCGTGATCGGACCCGGCTTGAGATTGGTGATCAGCGGCGCGTGGCCTGGAGCGATACCCAGATCGCCCAGGTTGCCGTGCGCTACTACCATCTCGACCAGGCCGGAGAAGATCTCTCCCTCTGCGCTGACGATGTCGCAATGGACTGTCATAGCCATCTGCTTGCCTCAACCTGATTAGCGCCCCTTTCGGGGCGCCGGGATTACAGTTTCTTGGCTTTCTCGATCGCTTCGTCGATGCTGCCGACCATGTAGAACGCTTGTTCTGGCAGGTGGTCGTAGTCACCTTTGAGGATGCCGCTGAAGCCAGCGATAGTGTCCTTGAGCGAAACGTACTTGCCTGGCGAGCCGGTGAAGACTTCGGCCACGAAGAACGGCTGCGACAGGAAGCGCTGGATCTTACGAGCGCGGGCAACCAGTTGCTTGTCGGCTTCGGACAGTTCGTCCATACCCAGGATCGCGATGATGTCCTTCAGCTCTTTGTAGCGCTGCAGAACATACTGAACGCCACGAGCGGTCTCGTAGTGCTCGGTGCCGATCACGTTCGGGTCCAGCTGGCGCGAAGTCGAGTCCAGTGGGTCGACCGCTGGGTAGATACCCAGGGAGGCGATGTCACGGGACAGAACGACGGTGGCGTCCAAGTGGGCGAAGGTGGTCGCTGGCGACGGGTCGGTCAGGTCGTCCGCAGGTACGTATACGGCCTGAACGGAGGTGATCGAACCTTCTTTGGTCGAAGTGATGCGCTCTTGCAGAACGCCCATCTCTTCAGCCAGGGTCGGCTGGTAACCTACTGCCGAAGGCATACGGCCCAGCAGTGCGGATACTTCGGTACCGGCCAGGGTGTAACGATAGATGTTGTCGACGAACAGCAGAACGTCGTTACCTTCGTCACGGAACTTCTCAGCCATGGTCAGGCCGGTCAGCGCAACGCGCAGACGGTTTCCTGGTGGCTCGTTCATCTGACCGTAGACCAGCGCTACCTTGTCGAGAACGTTGGAGTCCTTCATCTCGTGGTAGAAGTCGTTACCCTCACGAGTACGCTCACCCACACCAGCGAACACGGAGTAACCGCTGTGTTCCATGGCGATGTTACGGATCAGTTCCATCATGTTTACGGTCTTGCCGACACCGGCACCACCGAACAGACCAACCTTACCACCCTTGGCGAACGGGCAAACCAGGTCGATAACCTTGATGCCGGTTTCCAGCAGGTCGTTGCCGCCTGCCTGGTCAGCGAACGAAGGCGCTGGCTGGTGGATACCACGACGCTCTTCTTCGCCGATCGGGCCGGCTTCGTCGATCGGGTTGCCGAGGACGTCCATGATACGGCCCAGAGTGGCCTTACCCACTGGAACGGAGATGGCCGCGCCGGTATCGACGACGTCCAGACCGCGCTTCAGGCCTTCGGTCGAGCCCATCGCAATGGTACGAACCACGCCGTCACCCAGCTGCTGCTGAACTTCCAGGGTGGTTTCCGCGCCTTGTACTTTCAGCGCGTTGTAAACACTCGGCACGACGTCACGTGGGAATTCCACGTCGATGACGGCGCCGATGATTTGAACGATACGTCCGCTACTCATAGCTGGATCCTCTGAATTTTTGAACCGTTAAACCGCGGCAGCGCCGCCGACGATTTCCGAGATCTCCTGGGTGATCGCAGCCTGACGCGCCTTGTTGTAGATCAATTGCAGCTCTTTGATCAAATCACCGGCGTTGTCTGTGGCGTTCTTCATGGCGATCATCCGGGCCGCTTGTTCAGCAGCGTTGTTCTCGACCACCGCCTGGTATACCTGCGACTCCACGTAACGCACCATCAAGCCGTCCAGCAGCTCTTTTGCGTCGGGTTCGTACAGGTAATCCCAGTGATGCTTGAGATCCTGATCCGGGGTTGCCACCAACGGTACCAATTGCTCGACCGTCGGTTTTTGGGTCATGGTGTTGATGAACTTGTTCGAAACCACCGAGAGGCGATCGATACGGCCATCGAGGTAGGCGTCCAGCATCACTTTGACGGAGCCGATCAGATCGTTGATCGATGGCTCTTCGCCCAGGTGGCTGATCGCGGCTACGACGTTGCCGCCAAAGATGCGGAAGAAAGTCGCACCCTTGCTGCCGATCACGCACAGGTCGATTTCCACGCCCTGTTCGCGGTTTACGCTCATGTCCTTGACCAGGGCCTTGAACAGGTTGGTATTCAAGCCACCGCACAGACCACGGTCACTGCTCACCACGATATAACCGGCGCGCTTTACAGGGCGCTCGATCATGAACGGGTGGCGGTATTCCGGGTTGGCGTTGGCCAGATGACCGATCACCTGGCGGATACGCTCCGCGTAAGGACGGCTAGCAGCCATGCGCATTTGTGCTTTGCGCATTTTGCTGACCGCCACTTTCTCCATGGCGCTGGTAATTTTTTGCGTGCTTTTGATGCTCGCAATCTTACTGCGAATCTCTTTTGCGCCTGCCATGTATCACCTATCAGGTTAGCAAGCGGGGGCCGGAGCCCCCGCTGCGGCTTACCAGGTCTGGGTGGCCTTGAACTTCTCGATACCGGCTTTCATGCCAGCGTCGATTTCGTCGTTGAAGTCACCTTTCACGTTGATCTTGGCCAACAGCTCGGCGTGATCGCGGTGGAAGTAGGCGATCAGCGCTTGCTCGAAGCTGCCGACCTTGGAGACTTCTACGTCAGTCAGGAAACCACGCTCAGCGGCGTACAGCGACAGGGCCATGTCGGCGATCGACATTGGCGCGTACTGCTTCTGCTTCATCAGCTCGGTAACGCGCTGACCATGCTCCAGCTGCTTGCGGGTAGCCTCGTCCAGATCCGAAGCGAACTGGGCGAATGCAGCCAGTTCACGGTACTGAGCCAGTGCGGTACGGATACCGCCGGACAGTTTCTTGATGATCTTGGTCTGAGCGGCACCACCTACACGGGATACCGAAACACCGGCGTTCACTGCTGGGCGGATGCCCGAGTTGAACATGGCCGATTCCAGGAAGATCTGACCGTCGGTGATCGAGATCACGTTGGTCGGAACGAACGCGGAAACGTCGCCAGCCTGGGTTTCGATGATCGGCAGGGCGGTTAGGGAACCGGTCTTGCCAGTCACTGCGCCGTTGGTGAACTTCTCGACGTACTCTTCCGAAACGCGCGATGCACGCTCCAGCAGACGGGAGTGGAGATAGAACACGTCGCCTGGGTACGCTTCACGTCCTGGTGGACGGCGCAGCAGCAGGGAGATCTGACGGTAGGCAACAGCCTGCTTGGACAGGTCATCGTAGACGATCAGGGCGTCTTCACCGCGGTCACGGAAGAACTCGCCCATGGTGCAGCCGGCGTATGGCGCCAGGAACTGCAGTGCGGCGGATTCCGAAGCACTGGCAACGACCACGATGGTGTTGGCCAGGGCGCCGGCTTCTTCGAGCTTGCGAACGATGTTGGCAACGGTCGAACGCTTTTGGCCGACAGCTACATAAACACAGAAAATACCGGAGTCTTTCTGGTTGATGATGGCGTCGATGGCCATGGCGGTCTTGCCGATCTGGCGGTCACCGATGATCAGCTCGCGCTGGCCACGGCCGACTGGGATCATGGCGTCGACGGACTTGTAGCCAGTCTGTACAGGCTGGTCTACCGACTTACGCCAGATCACGCCTGGGGCCACTTTCTCGACCGCGTCGGTCTGGGTGTTGCCCAGAGGACCTTTGCCGTCGATCGGGTTGCCCAGTGCGTCAACGACGCGACCCAGCAGTTCCTTACCAACCGGAACTTCCAGGATGCGGCCGGTGCACTTGGCGCTCATGCCTTCGGCGAGCGTGTCATAGGCACCCAGGATCACTGCACCTACGGAGTCTTGCTCCAGGTTCAGTGCCATGCCGAACACGCTGCCAGGGAACTCGATCATTTCGCCGTACATGACGTCGGCCAGACCGTGGATCCGCACGATACCGTCGGATACCGAAACAACGGTACCTTCGTTACGGGCTTGGGAGCCGACATCGAGTTTCTCGATGCGACCCTTGATGATTTCACTAATTTCGGAAGGATTGAGTTGCTGCATTGCTCTGCTGCCCCTTCAAACTCAAGATTTCAATGCTTCGGCCAGTTTCGCGATCTTGCCGCGAACCGAGCCATCGATTACCAGGTCGCCGGCGCGGATGACGACGCCGCCGATCAGGCTGGCATCCTCCGACGCGTGCAGGCGCACTTCCCGGCTGAGCCGTGCACTGAGAACCTTGGCGAGTTTGTCTTGCTGTTCTTGGTTCAACGCAAAAGCACTGGTGACTTCCACGTCCACGGATTTCTCTTGCTCGGCCTTGTACAGGTCGAACAGAGCGGCGATCTCCGGCAGAAGCAGGAGACGGTCGTTTTCCGCGGCAACATGAATGAAATTCTGTGCCTGTACATCGAACTTGTCACCGCACACTTCAATGAATGCGGCGGCCTTTTCTGCGCTAGTCAGTTGCGGGGCCTTGAGCAGGCGCTGCATGGTGCCGTCTTCCGACACCGCAGCAGCCAGGCCGAGCATGGCTGACCAATTGGCCAGTTGCTGCTGGGCCTGGGCGTGCTCGAAAGCTGCCTTAGCGTAAGGTCGGGCCAACGTGGTCAGTTCTGCCATGATCGCCCTCGCTTAAATTTCAGCGGCCAGTTTGTTAACCAGCTCCGCATGCGCGTTTTGATCGATTGTGGCGCCAAGGATCTTTTCAGCGCCGCCAACGGCCAGGGCACCCACTTGGGCACGCAGGGCGTCTTTGATGCTGTTCAGTTCCTGTTCGATCTCGGCTTGAGCCTGAGCCTTCACACGGTCAGCTTCGACGCGAGCCTGATCACGGGCTTCCTCGACAAGCTGAGCAGCGCGTTTCTTGCTTTGCTCAATGATTTCGGCTGCCTGTGCTTTTGCTTCACGCAGTTGCTGACCCGCTTTCTCTTGGGCCAGCTCCAGGTCGCGAGCTGCGCGGTTGGCAGCGTCCAAGCCGTCGGCAATCTTCTTTTGGCGCTCGTGCAGAGCAGTGATGACCGGAGGCCATACATACTTCATGCAGAACAGCACAAAAATCAGAAAAGCAACGGATTGGCCAATCAGGGTTGCATTAATGTTCACGCCAACACCTCGCTCGGTCTTTGTCCATCACACCAATCAACTCGTAGGAACGAGTGATTAGCCGGCGATCTGACCAACGAAGGGATTCGCGAAGGTGAAGAACAGAGCGATACCAACACCGATCATGGTTACGGCGTCGAGCAGACCGGCAACGATGAACATTTTGACCTGCAGCATCGGAACCATCTCAGGCTGACGAGCAGCGCCTTCCAGGAACTTGCCGCCCAGCAGGCCGAAACCAATGGCGGTACCCAGAGCACCCAGGCCGATCAGCAGAGCAACAGCGATAGCGGTCAGACCAACTACAGTTTCCATCTTTCCTCCCGACTTTTACGTCGTATTGGTTAGGTTTTTTAATTGAAGCGGTAAAACAAATCGTTTGAAACAACTGCCCTTGCGGACTTTTTCAGTCTTCCCCCCGAACAGGCGGGGAAGACTATCAGACACGCCAGGCGGTCTTAATGGTTATCTTCGTGCGCCATCGACAGGTAGACGATGGTGAGCATCATGAAGATGAATGCTTGCAGCGTGATGATCAGGATGTGGAACACTGCCCACGCCCACTGCAGCACCACACCCAGGCCGCTGAGCCAGAGGATGCCGGTGCCGAACATCACGGCGATCAGGATGAACACCAGCTCGCCGGCATACATGTTGCCGAACAGACGCAGTGCCAGGGAGATCGGTTTGGCGATCAGGGTGACGAATTCCAGCAGGAAGTTCACCGGGATCAGCAGGATCTGCACGAAGATGTTCTTGCTACCGAACGGGTGGAGCGTGAGCTCGCCGATGAAGCCGCCGATGCCCTTGACCTTGATGCTGTAGAAGATGATCAGCGCGAACACGCTCAGGGCCATGCCCAGGGTGGCGTTCGGGTCGGTGGTCGATACGGCACGGAACGGAATGTGCGGATCGCCCGAGATCAGGATCGCCAGCTGCGGAATCCAGTCGACCGGTACCAGGTCGATGGCGTTCATCAGGAACACCCAGACGAAGATGGTCAGGGCCAGCGGTGCGATGACCGGGCTACGACCGTGGAACGAGTCCTTCACGCTGCCGTGAACGAAGTCGACCAGTACTTCGACGAAGTTCTGCAGGGCACCAGGCTGACCGGAGGTCGCCTTCTTGGCCGCCATGCGGAAGATGAACAGGAAGATCAGACCCAGTGCAACGGACCAGCCCAGGGTGTCCAGGTGGAATGCCCAGAAGCCCATTGCCTTGGCTTCGGCAGCCGAATGGGCCAGGCCCCAACTGCCGTCTGGTAGTTGACCGTAGGTCAGGTTCTGCAAGTGGTGCTGGATATAGCCCGAAGCGGTTTCTGCTGCCATGGTTGCCTCAAACGCCCTAAGGTCTCGAAAGTCTTTTATTCATCAGCAGTGGCGCGAACCAGCTGACCGTGAGAGTCAGCAGGAAGACGCCGAAAACTGCTAACGGCGCCAGTGGCTTCACTCCTGCAAAGGTCAGTGCGAACAGCACTGCCGTCAAAATCAATTTGCCTGCCTCGCCTGCGTAGAACGACTTGACGATGGCCTGCGCCGCCCGGGCTCCGCTGAAGCGAAAAGCCTTCCAGGCGAAATACACGTTGGGCAGCCAGCCGATCAAACCTCCACAGAGGCCCGAATAACCGCTGACCTTGCCCTGCCACTGCCACAACACCAACGTTGCCAGCAATAACACCCCAAATTGAGCCAGCAGTACCGGGAAAACCGCCCAGCGATGGAAAGGCAGGCGGTTTGGCGTGCGGATTTCCATCAAAACTGCTCCTCGAAAGTCGACTGCCCAGTCAGCTATGACTTGGCATAATTTGTGCCGACAAAATGCGCGCAGAGTATAGGGGTGGATTAACCCCTATTCAACTCTTGGGTAGTGATTTCCGACTGCGCGCTACAACGGGAATTGTTTCAGCGGATGTGAGCAAGTACACCCTGAAGCTCGTCGAGGGAGTTGTAGCGAATGACCAACTGGCCCTTGCCCTTGTCGCCATGGCGAATCTGCACCGAAGAGCCCAGGCGCTCTGCCAGCCGCTGTTCCAGCCGGGCAATATCCGGATCAGGTTTGCTCGATTCCACCGGCTCAGGCTTGCCGTTGAGCCACTGACGCACCAGTGCCTCGGTTTGGCGCACGGTGAGGCCTCGTGCGACAACATGTCGCGCCCCTTCTTCCTGCCTGCTTTCCTCAAGCCCCAGCAATGCGCGCGCATGGCCCATTTCCAGGTCGCCGTGAGCGAGCATGGTCTTGATCGCCTCAGGGAGGCTGATCAGGCGCAGCAGGTTGGCCACGGTGACGCGCGACTTGCCCACGGCATCGGCCACTTGTTGCTGGGTCAGCTCGAACTCCTGCTGCAGCCGCTGCAGGGCAAGGGCTTCTTCCAGCGGGTTGAGATCCTCGCGCTGGATGTTTTCGATCAGCGCCATCGCGATGGCTGCCTCGTCAGGCACTTCACGGACCATGGCCGGAATAGTGTCCAGACCAGCCTGCTGGGTGGCGCGCCAGCGACGCTCACCGGCGATGATCTCGTAGCGGCCTTCGCCGATCGGGCGGACCACGATCGGCTGCATCACACCATGGTTGCGGATCGAATGCGCCAGCTCTTCCAGCGCCTCCGGGTCCATGTCACGGCGAGGTTGGTACTTGCCACGCTGGATCAATTCGACCGGCAGGCGCTGCAGTTCCTTCTGGTCGACCGTGACAGCCTGCTCTTCGAGCGCGCTGACGGAAGGACCACTGAGCAGTGCATCCAACCCACGTCCGAGACCGCGTTTCTTGATGGCCATGCGGATTCCTTAAGTTGTTTGTGCAGTGCGGGATTGACGGCGCTGACGGCGCACCAGTTCCCCAGCCAGGGCCAGGTAGGCGAGCGCACCACGTGACTGCTTGTCGTAGGCCAGCGCAGGCATACCGAAGCTCGGAGCCTCAGCCAGGCGAATGTTTCGCGGAATCACGGTGTCGTAGAGCTGATCGCCGAAATGCTCCTTGAGCTGGGCCGAAACATCGTTGTTCAGGCTCAGGCGCGGGTCGTACATGGTCCTCAGCAGGCCTTCGATCTTCAGCTCCGGGTTCAACCGGGCAGCGATGCGCTTGATGTTATCCACAAGGTCGCTCAGACCTTCCAGCGCGTAGTACTCGCACTGCATGGGGATGATCACGCCGTCGGATGCGACCAGGGCGTTCAGCGTCAGCATCGACAACGACGGTGGGCAGTCGATGAGGATGTAGTCGTAGTTGTCGCGGATAGGCGCCAGCGCGTTACGCAGGCGGCTCTCCTTCATCTGCATTTCCAGCAGCACCACCTCTGCCGCGGTGAGGTCACGGTTGGCGGGCAACAGCTGGAAGCCGCCGTACTCGGAGTACTGCATGGCCTGGGCCAGGTCGCATTCCCCGATCAACAGGTCGTACACCGAGTGCTCGAGCTCGTGCTTGTCGACACCGCTGCCCATGGTGGCGTTGCCCTGTGGATCGAGGTCGATCAGCAGCACGCGACGCTTGGTCGCGGCCAGCGATGCGGCGAGATTGATGCAGGTAGTGGTCTTGCCGACACCACCTTTCTGGTTCGCGATTGCGAATACCTTAGCCATTGTTGCGTGTGTTCCCAGTCAAGCCTTGCGGCGCAGTATCAGCAGATGGCGCTGGCCCTGGCAACCTGGAACGGTCAGGGCCTGCTCGCTTTCCACTGTGAAGTCTGCGGGCAATGCTACCAGTTCATCGGCAGGATGCAGCCCCTTCATTGCAAGCCATTGCGTTCGGGCGTCACCCAGGTGGCGGGTCCAGTTGGTGAAATTCTCCATGCTGCTGAAGGCGCGAGAGATGATGCCGCAGAAAGGCTGCTCGGGCTGGACCTCTTCCACGCGGCTGTGGATAACCGTCAGGTTGTCGAGTTTCAGCTCCATCTTCACCTGCGTCAGGAAGCGGGTCTTCTTGCCGTTGCTGTCCAGCACCGTCACTTGCTTGAGCGGATGCAGGATAGCCAGCGGGATACCAGGCATGCCGCCGCCGCTGCCGACATCCAGCCAGCGCTGGGTGTCATTGTGGATAAGCGGCATGACGCTGAGGCTGTCGAGCAGATGGCGCGACACCATCTCGTCCGGATCGCGCACTGCGGTCAGGTTGTAGGCCTTGTTCCATTTGATCAACAGGGCCAGGTACCCCAGCAACAGTTCGTGCTGCTGCGCACTCAGCTCGACTCCGAGCTGACGCGCACCTGTGGACAACTCTTCGGCATGTTGCAGGGTGACCAGGGAACTCAAGCGCTTTGCTCCAATTCGCGGCCAGCGCCGCGTTTTTTCAGGTGAATCAGCAACAGAGAAATTGCCGCCGGGGTAACGCCGGGAATACGCGAAGCCTGGCCGAGGGTTTCCGGACGGGTTTGGCCGAGCTTGCTCTGGATTTCCTTGGACAACCCGGAAATGCCAGCGTAGTCGATATCCACAGGCAGGCGAGTGTCTTCGCTGGCGCGCAGCCGGGCGATCTCGTCCTGCTGGCGATCGATGTAGCCAGCGTACTTGGTCTTGATCTCGACCTGTTCGGCCACCTGTGGATCGATTACATCGCCGCCTGTGGCTTCGATCAGCCCGGCGTAGTCGATCTCGGGACGGGCCAGCAGGTTGAGCAGGTTGTACTCGTGGGCCAACGGAGTACCGAACTTATCCACAACGGCCTGGCCTTGCGGCGTACCCGGGCGGATCCAGGTGCTCTTCATGCGCTGTTCTTCACGCTCGATGCCTTCGCGCTTGGCGGTGAAGGCGGCCCAGCGCTCATCGTCGACCAACCCCAGTTCGCGGCCTTTCTCGGTCAGACGCAGGTCAGCATTGTCTTCGCGCAGGATCAGCCGGTATTCGGCACGCGAAGTGAACATGCGGTAAGGCTCCTGGGTCCCCAGGGTAATCAGGTCGTCGACCAGCACGCCGATGTACGCCTCGTCACGGCGCGGGCACCAGCTTTCACGGCCCTGCGCGCGCAGCGCGGCGTTGGTACCGGCCAGCAGGCCCTGGGCGCCGGCTTCTTCGTAGCCGGTGGTGCCGTTGATCTGACCTGCGAAGAACAGGCCGCCGATGACCTTGGTCTCGAGGCTGTACTTGAGATCACGCGGATCGAAGTAGTCGTACTCGATGGCGTAACCCGGACGCACGATGTGCGCGTTCTCCATGCCACGGATCGAACGAACGATCTGCAGTTGCACATCGAACGGCAGCGAGGTCGAGATGCCGTTGGGATACAGCTCATGGGTGTTCAAGCCTTCCGGCTCGATGAATACCTGATGGCTTTCCTTGTCGGCGAAGCGATGGATCTTGTCCTCGATCGACGGGCAGTAGCGCGGGCCTATGCCTTCGATCACACCGGAATACATCGGTGAACGGTCGAGGTTCGAGGCGATGATCTCGTGGGTACGGGCGTTGGTGTGGGTGATCCAGCAACTGACCTGCCGCGGATGCATCTGGGCATTGCCCATGAACGACATCACCGGGATCGGGGTATCGCCTGGCTGTTCGCCCATCACCGAGAAATCTACCGAGCGGCCATCGATACGCGGCGGCGTACCGGTTTTCAAACGGCCGACGCGTAGCGGCAGCTCACGCAGACGATGAGCCAGGGCAATGGCGGGAGGATCACCCGCGCGGCCACCAGAGTAATTCTGCAGTCCGATGTGGATAAGTCCACCAAGGAAGGTGCCGGTGGTCAGCACCACAGAGTCGGCGAAGAAGCGCAGGCCCATCTGTGTCACCACACCCTTGACCTGGTCCTGCTCGACGATCAGGTCATCGCAGGACTGCTGGAATATCCACAGGTTCGGCTGGTTTTCCAGGATCTCGCGGACTACGGCCTTGTAGATGGCGCGGTCGGCCTGTGCACGGGTGGCGCGTACCGCCGGCCCCTTGCGGTTGTTCAGGATGCGGAACTGGATGCCGCTCTTGTCGGTAGCCAGCGCCATGGCGCCGCCGAGCGCATCGATTTCCTTGACCAGGTGGCTCTTGCCGATGCCACCGATGGCCGGGTTGCAACTCATGTGACCGAGGGTTTCCACGTTATGGGTCAGCAGCAGGGTTTTCACACCCATGCGTGCGGACGTAAGCGCAGCCTCGGTACCGGCATGGCCGCCGCCGATGACGATCACTTCAAAACGGGAAGGGAAATCCACCACGCACCTCGTGCCTGTTTTTGCGAATAGAGAAGGTAAGCCGACAAGTATAGGGACATCACTCGCTCTAGTGAAACCGTCTGAGCAAATTTTGACCAATCTGTGGATGAATGGCGGCAATAGAAATCAAAAAGGAAAAATTTATAAAAGCTTTGTTTTTATGTTTATTCTTAGGCGGCTATCCACATGTGGATAAGTGATTTGAGGCCAGTATCCATGATGCCTGTAGAGAATCATAACCCTGTGTCGAAGGTGGGCTGAGGGTTCTGGATAACAGCGTTTAACCTGTGGATTAAAGTTCTTGTTACCCACAGGTGGGTTTGTCCTCAGAAAAAAAGCCTGGTTATCAACGGACCTGAAGGCCAGTTTTCCACAGGGCTCCTGATGATCGTTTTAGACCTGTGGATGAGATTTACATGCGGGTGATCGAATCAAGAGAAGCCCGCTTCCGGGTTTCCGGCAGGCAAAAAAAAGCCGCTCCTCACTGGAGCGGCCTTGGTATTGCCGGGCTGTGCGTTACTTACCGATGCAGAAGCTCGAGAAGATCCTTCCGAGC
Organism: Pseudomonas sp. NBRC 111143; assembly: GCF_001320965.1. Classification (NCBI taxonomy): domain Bacteria; kingdom Pseudomonadati; phylum Pseudomonadota; class Gammaproteobacteria; order Pseudomonadales; family Pseudomonadaceae; genus Pseudomonas; species Pseudomonas sp. NBRC 111143. Next base: position 72,965 of record NZ_BCBT01000018.1, read on the forward strand.
AGGTCATCCGAGCTGAACGCACCGGTGATCTCTCCCAAGGCTTGCTGAGCCTGGCGCAGGTCCTCTGCCAGCAACTCACCGGCGCCAGCGAGTGTCAGTTGGGCATGACCATGATCAAGGTGTGCACTGGCCTGGCGCAGCGCATCCAGATGCCGCCTGCGTGCGCTGAAGCTGCTTTCCGCAGTCTGTTCATAACCCATGCAGGCTTTGAGGTGGTCACGCAGCAGATCCAGCCCCGTGGCATCGCCCTTCGCGCTGAGGGTGATCGTCACGTGGCCATCGTCACTCTGCTCGATGCCTGCACGCTCGCCACTCAGGTCGGCCTTGTTGCGAATCAGCGTGACCTTGACGGGGTCCGGCCGTTGATCGAGGAACTCGGGCCACAGTGCGAACGGATCGTTGGCCTCAGGCGCAGTGGAATCCACCACCAGCAGCACCCGGTCAGCTTCGCCAATGGCCTTGAGGGCACGCTCCACACCGATCTTTTCCACATGATCGTCGGTATCGCGCAGTCCTGCGGTATCGACCACGTGCAGCGGCATGCCATCGATGTGGATATGTTCGCGCAGAATGTCCCGGGTGGTGCCGGCGATGTCTGTGACGATTGCCGCTTCGCGACCAGCCAACTGGTTGAGCAGGCTGGACTTGCCGGCATTCGGACGGCCGGCGATCACCACGGTCATGCCATCGCGCAGGAGCGCGCCTTGGCCAGCCTCGCGCTGCACTGTGGATAAGTCGTTCCTGACTGCTTCAAGCATCTTCAGCACGTGCCCGTCGGCCAGGAAGTCGATTTCTTCTTCGGGAAAATCGATAGCTGCCTCGACATAGATCCGCAGTGCGATCAACGCCTCGGTCAATGCATGGACACGCTTGGAGAAGGCACCTTGCAGTGAACGCAGGGCATTGCGTGCGGCTTGGGTGGAACTGGCTTCGATCAGATCGGCGATCGCTTCAGCCTGGGCCAGGTCGAGCTTGTCGTTGAGGAACGCTCGCTCGCTGAACTCGCCAGGACGGGCAAGGCGGCAGCCCAATTCGACACAGCGCTGCAGCAGCATGTCGAGCACAACCGGCCCTCCATGCCCCTGCAGTTCCAGAACGTCTTCACCGGTGAACGAGTTGGGGCCAGGGAAGAACAGCGCGATACCTTCATCCAGGACCAGGCCATCGTCACCACGGAAGGGCCCGTAGTGGGCATGGCGCGGGGTCAGTGTACGGCCGGTGATGGCCTGACCGGCCTGGCTCGCCAATGGCCCGGACAAACGAACGATACCGACCCCACCACGGCCCTGGGCAGTGGCGATGGCGGCAATGGTTTCACGCACGGTATTCATGCTCGAAAGCCTCTACGACAAAACGACGGATAGCAAAAACGCCCCACGAGGGGGCGTTTTTATTCACAGGCTAATGGATCGGCCTGTCAAGCAGCAGCTTTTTTGGTTGCTGCTTCGATGCGACGGGTGATGTACCACTGCTGGGTGATCGACAGGCAGTTGTTCACAACCCAGTACAGCACCAGACCAGCCGGGAACCACAGGAAGAAGAAGGTGAAGATGATTGGCATCATTTTCATGACCTTCGCCTGCATCGGATCCGGTGGCGTCGGGTTCAGACGCTGCTGGATGAACATGGTGGCGCCCATGATGATCGGCAGGATGAAGAACGGATCCTTGATCGACAGGTCGGTAATCCACAGCATCCAAGGGGCCTGGCGCATCTCGACGCTTTCCAGCAGTACCCAGTACAAGGCCAGGAACACTGGCATCTGCACCAGGATCGGCAGGCAGCCACCCAGCGGGTTGATCTTCTCTTTCTTGTACAGCTCCATCATCGCCTGGGACATCTTCTGGCGATCATCGCCGAAGCGTTCCTTGAGCTGGGCCAGTTTTGGCGCCACGGCACGCATGCGCGCCATCGAACGGTAGCTGGCAGCCGACAGCGGGAAGAACAGGCCCTTGATGAGCATGGTCAGGACGATGATCGACCAGCCCCAGTTGCCCAGCAGGCTGTGGATATGTTGCAGCAGCCAGAAGATCGGCTGGGCAATGAACCACAGGAAGCCGTAGTCGACGGTCAATTCCAGGCCTGGGGACAATTCCTTGAGCTTGGACTGGATCTTCGGACCGGCATACAACATGGCGCTGGTCTCGACCTTGCCGCCGGCAGGCACGTTCAGCGCCGGGCCGGTGTAGCCGATGATGTAGTTGCCCTGGCTGTCCTTGCGGGTCTGTACCACGTTGTTGTCCGACTTGGCCGGAATCCACGCGGTCACGAAGTAGTGCTGCAGCCATGCTACCCAGCCGCCAGACACATTTTCTTTCAAACTTCCTTTGTCGATGTCCTTCATCGACACCTTCTTGTACGGCTCCGCACTTGTCCACAGGGCGGCGCCCAGGTAAGTCGCGGTACCGGTCGCGGTGCTCGAGGAAGGATCGGAGCTTGCGTCACGCTTGAGCTGGGCAAACATGTTGCCGGTCCAGGCCGCGCCGCTCTGGTTGTCGATCAGGTAGCTGACGGTCAGGTCGTACTCACCGCGCTTGAAGCTGAAGCGCTTGATGTAGTTGACGCCGTTCTCGCTGAACTTGAGGTCGACCACCAGTTGGTCCTGACCGTCGGTCAGCTGGAAGCTCTTCTGCTCGGCAGCGTACAGCGGGCGACCGCTCGAACGGGCATCCGGGCCATTCGTGCCGGTCAGGCCGCTTTGTGCGAGATAGACACGCTCGCCACCGTTGTCGAACAACTGGAAGGCGATGTCCGGATGATCCTGACGGCGTGGGTACTTGGGCAGGGTCAGCTGGACGATGTCACCGCCGACCGGGTCGATAGCCAGGTCCAGGACATCGGTCTTGACCCGGATCAGGTCCTTGCTGAGCGCGACTGGCGCGATTTCAGCGGGGCTGGCTTCGGCATTGGCGCTCGGCACATCGGCGCTGGCGCCGTTATTGCTTGCCGGCACGGTGTCCGGCAGTGCCGGTGCAGCGTTGCTGGCAGCAGTATGCTGAGTCGGCAGGGCTGCCTGACCATAGTCCTGGTTCCACTTGAGGACCAGAACGTAGGACACGATTGCCAGGGCGACGATCAGGATCGTGCGTTTAATATCCATGATTACTCGGCTATCGAAGAAGTTCGGGAGGAAGGAGCAGGCGGGACGGGATCGAAACCGCCATCATTCCACGGATGACAACGACCCAGGCGACGAACGGCAAGCCACCCGCCACGCAAGAGGCCATGGTTTTCTATGGCTTCGTACGCGTAACAGGAGCAACTGGGGTAGAAACGACAGTGACTGGCCATCAGAGGACTAATGGCGTAACGGTAGAACTGGATCGGAACGAGGGCCAGTTTACGCATCGTGACTGTCTACCCGTGCGGAATCGGCAAGTACCGCTGGAGAGGGCCTACTGCGGGCCAGGCGCTTCCAGAGTTTGCCAAAGTGTTGGTGCAATTCTGGGTTTTCTATCTCACCCAGCCCCTTGCGCGCGACGATCACGATATCCAGTCCAGCCAGACTTTGCTGGTTAAGACGGAAAGAGTCGCGCATCAGGCGTTTGAGGCGGTTGCGTTGAACGGCGAGCTTGACGCTCTTCTTGCCGATCACCAGGCCGAGGCGTGGATGATCGAGGCCGTTCTCGCGGGCAAGGATGAGCAGGCTTTTCCCTGGAACCTTGCCGGTTGGGGAGTCGAAGACTGCTTTGAAATGCCGGGGTGTAAGCAGTCGCTTATCCCGACTGAAGTCCTGACTCACCACCTGTGCCGAAAAATCAAATTGCCAGACGCTTACGGCCTTTGGCACGACGACGCGACAGAACAGCGCGGCCGTTCTTGGTGGCCATACGGGCACGGAAACCGTGGGTGCGCGCGCGCTTGATGGTGCTTGGTTGGAAAGTACGTTTCATGGCGTGTTACCTGGGTTGTCGACAACGGGCCGGGATGGCCCCCTTTTTAAGAGACCGGCGATTCTAGAGAAAGCAAGGCGATAGGTCAATTTCCAACCAGCATTCCTTGTAGGCGGCCTTTCCTTCTGGCTGGTCGAGAGAGCAGTTGATTCACACCGAACAGATGCTCAACATGAAAAAAAAGAGAGACATATAGAAAGCTTTTCTGAAGAACTTATAGATCTTAAGTGGATAAGTATCTGTGGATAACATGCTGCAGGCCACAAGCAATCTACTGTACAGAGAATCATAAGTATGTCGGTAACAGGTGCTTTGGCTGTGCCGGAACCGCGGAAAAGCTGTGGATGGAAGCGGTGTTTATCCACAGATGAATTATCCACAGGGTTGAGCCCTGGGTTGTGCATAGGCCTCATGTGTCGTTATCCACAGGGCTTATTTTCTGCTTGCAGGGTCGTTTTTGCCGCTAAATGACTGATTTGGCACAGCTCAACACACCACGACATGTGGATAAGTGAATGCTCGCCCGGTACAATGGCGGTTTGTTTTTGCCTCATCCGGCTTTCAACTCAGGGGATATCCGTGTCAGTGGAACTTTGGCAGCAGTGCGTGGAGCTTCTGCGCGACGAACTGCCTGCCCAGCAATTCAACACCTGGATCCGTCCGCTACAGGTCGAAGCCGAAGGCGACGAGTTGCGCGTCTATGCGCCTAACCGTTTCGTTCTCGATTGGGTCAATGAAAAGTACCTCGGCCGCCTGCTCGAACTGCTGGGTGAACAAGGCAACGGCCTTGCACCTGCCCTCTCCTTATTAATAGGCAGTCGCCGCAGCTCCGCACCACGGGCGGCACCTAACGCGCCGGTCAGTGCCGCGGTTGCTGCATCGCTGGCCCAGAGCCAGGCCAAGCCGGCCGTCCAGCCGCCGGCGGTTGCCAGCGCACCGGTCACGGCGCCCGAACCTGCGTTGGTCAGTGAGGTGGAGGAATCTGCAGCCTCCCAGGATGGTTTCGACGGGATGGGCGATTCGACGCCTGCGCCTGCGGCGACCGCGCGCACCGAGCAACGGACAGTTCAGGTCGAAGGGGCGCTCAAGCACACCAGCTACCTGAACCGAACCTTCACCTTCGAGACCTTCGTGGAGGGTAAGTCCAACCAGCTGGCACGCGCTGCGGCCTGGCAGGTTGCCGACAACCCCAAGCACGGCTACAACCCACTCTTCCTTTATGGAGGCGTGGGCTTGGGTAAGACGCACTTGATGCATGCTGTGGGTAACCACCTGCTGAAGAAGAACCCGAATGCCAAGGTCGTCTACTTGCACTCGGAGCGTTTCGTCGCCGACATGGTCAAGGCGTTGCAGCTGAACGCCATCAACGAATTCAAGCGCTTCTACCGTTCGGTGGACGCGCTGTTGATCGACGATATCCAGTTCTTCGCGCGCAAGGAGCGTTCCCAGGAAGAGTTCTTCCACACCTTCAATGCCCTGCTCGAGGGTGGACAGCAGGTCATTCTCACCAGTGACCGCTACCCTAAAGAGATCGAAGGCCTGGAAGAGCGCCTGAAGTCGCGCTTTGGTTGGGGCCTGACCGTGGCTGTCGAGCCACCGGAACTGGAAACCCGTGTAGCGATCCTGATGAAGAAGGCCGACCAGGCCAAGGTCGAACTGCCGCACGATGCTGCGTTCTTCATCGCCCAGCGCATCCGCTCCAACGTGCGCGAATTGGAAGGCGCATTGAAGCGGGTGATCGCTCACTCGCACTTCATGGGGCGAGACATCACCATCGAGTTGATTCGCGAATCGCTCAAGGATCTGCTGGCACTGCAAGACAAGCTGGTCAGTGTGGATAACATCCAGCGCACGGTCGCCGAGTACTACAAGATCAAGATCTCCGATCTGTTGTCCAAGCGCCGCTCGCGCTCTGTCGCGCGCCCGCGACAGGTGGCCATGGCGTTGTCCAAGGAGCTGACCAACCACAGTCTGCCGGAGATCGGCGACATGTTCGGCGGTCGGGATCACACCACCGTGCTGCACGCATGCCGCAAGATCAACGAACTGAAGGAATCCGACGCGGACATCCGCGAGGACTACAAGAACCTGCTGCGCACGCTGACCACCTGATGGGTGTCGGCGCAGCTCTTTGAAGGCAAGGGACTAGACCATGCATTTCACCATTCAACGCGAAGCCCTGTTGAAACCCCTGCAACTGGTCGCAGGCGTCGTCGAGCGCCGCCAGACCTTGCCGGTCCTGTCCAACGTGCTGCTGGTCGTGCAAGGCCAGCAGTTGTCGTTGACCGGTACCGACCTGGAAGTCGAACTGGTTGGCCGCGTGCAGCTGGAAGAGCCGGCTGAGCCCGGCGAGATCACCGTCCCGGCGCGTAAGCTGATGGATATCTGCAAGAGCCTGCCCAGCGATGCGCTGATCGATATCAAGGTCGATGAGCAGAAGCTGCTGGTCAAGGCTGGCCGCAGCCGTTTCACCCTGTCGACCCTGCCGGCCAACGACTTCCCCACCGTGGAAGAAGGCCCGGGTTCGCTCACCTGCAACCTGGAGCAGAGCAAACTGCGTCGCCTGATCGAGCGCACCAGCTTCGCCATGGCCCAGCAGGACGTTCGCTACTACCTCAATGGCATGCTGCTGGAGGTTTCCACCGACACGCTGCGCGCTGTCGCCACTGACGGTCACCGTCTGGCACTGTGCGCCATGCAGGCACCCATCGGCCAGGCCGAGCGTCACCAGGTCATCGTGCCGCGCAAAGGTATTCTGGAGCTGGCGCGTCTGCTGACCGATCCGGAGGGCATGGTCAGTATTGTCCTGGGCCAGCACCACATTCGTGCGACCACCGGTGAGTTCACCTTTACCTCGAAACTGGTGGACGGCAAGTTCCCTGATTACGAGCGTGTACTGCCCAAAGGCGGTGACAAGCTGGTGATCGGTGATCGCCAGGCGCTGCGTGAAGCCTTCAGCCGTACCGCGATCCTGTCCAACGAGAAGTACCGCGGCATTCGCCTGCAACTGGCCTCCGGCCAGCTGAAGATTCAGGCCAACAACCCCGAGCAGGAAGAGGCTGAAGAAGAGATCAGCGTCGACTACGAAGGCGGTTCGTTGGAGATCGGCTTCAACGTCAGCTATCTGCTGGACGTCCTCGGAGTCATGACCACTGAGCAGGTTCGTCTGATTCTCGCCGACTCCAACAGCAGCGCCCTGCTGCAGGAAGCCGGTAATGACGACTCCTCCTACGTTGTCATGCCGATGCGTCTGTAACCTGTAGCAGGCCAAATGTCCCTTCGACGTCTTTCGGTCACCGCGGTGCGCAATCTGCACCCGGTGACCCTCTCCCCCTCTCCTCGCATCAACATCCTCTACGGCGCCAATGGCAGCGGAAAGACCAGTGTGCTCGAGGCCGTGCACCTTTTGGGGCTGGCACGCTCATTTCGTAGTACCCGATTGAACCCTGTCATCCAGTACGAACAGCCGACCTGTACTGTGTTCGGCCAGGTTGAAATCACCGATGGTGCGACGAGCAATCTTGGCGTTTCGCGCGAGCGACAAGGGGATTTCACCATTCGCATCGACGGCCAGAATGCGCGCAGTGCCGCACAACTGGCTGAAATGCTGCCGTTGCAGTTGATCAACCCGGACAGCTTCCGCCTGCTCGAAGGTGCTCCCAAGGTGCGTCGACAGTTCCTGGATTGGGGAGTGTTCCACGTGGAACCTCGATTCATGGCGACCTGGCAGCGCTTGCAGAAGGCCCTGCGGCAGCGGAACTCATGGCTGCGACATGGTACACTTGACGCTGCTTCGCAAGCCGCCTGGGACCGGGAACTGTGTCTCGCCAGCGCGGAAATAGATGAATACCGTCGCAACTATATCAAGGCCTTGAAGCCTGTCTTCGAGCGGACCCTGAGCGAACTGGTCGAGCTGGACGGATTGACCCTTAGCTACTATCGGGGCTGGGACAAGGATCGGGACCTCAGTGAAGTCCTCGCAACCTCTCTCCTTCGCGATCAGCAGATGGGCCATACCCAGGCCGGTCCGCAGCGTGCTGACCTACGCCTGAGATTGGGCGCTAATAACGCGGCCGATATCCTGTCTCGTGGTCAGCAAAAGCTGGTCGTTTGTGCCCTGCGGATTGCCCAAGGGCACCTCGTCAGCCAGGTTCGTCGCGGTCAGTGTATTTATCTGGTGGATGACTTGCCGTCCGAATTGGACGATCAGCATCGCCGCGCGCTGTGTCGCTTGCTTGAAGAATTACACTGCCAGGTTTTTATCACCTGTGTAGATCACGAATTACTGAGGGAAGGCTGGCAGACGGATACGCCAGTTGCTTTGTTCCACGTGGAACAAGGCCGTATCACCCAGACCCACGACCATCGGGAGTGAAGGCATGAGCGAAAATCAAACGTACGACTCCTCCAGCATCAAGGTGCTGAAAGGGCTGGATGCCGTGCGCAAGCGTCCCGGCATGTACATTGGCGACACCGATGATGGTAGCGGCCTGCACCACATGGTCTTCGAAGTGGTCGACAACTCGATCGACGAAGCGCTCGCCGGTCATTGCGATGACATTACGGTCATCATCCATCCGGACGAATCCATCAGTGTTCGCGACAACGGTCGTGGCATTCCCGTCGACGTGCATAAAGAGGAAGGCGTTTCCGCCGCCGAGGTCATCATGACCGTACTGCACGCCGGCGGTAAGTTCGATGACAACTCCTACAAGGTGTCCGGCGGTCTGCACGGTGTAGGTGTTTCGGTGGTGAACGCCCTCTCCGAGAAGCTGGTCCTGACCGTTCGCCGTAGCGGAAAGATCTGGGAACAGACCTACGTCCACGGTGTGCCGCAAGCTCCGATGGCAGTGGTCGGCGAAAGTGAAACCACCGGTACCCACATCCACTTCAAGCCTTCGGCGGAGACCTTCAAGAATATTCACTTCAGCTGGGACATCCTGGCCAAGCGAATTCGTGAGCTGTCGTTCCTCAACTCGGGCGTCGGTATCCTGCTGAAGGACGAGCGCTCCGGCAAGGAAGAGTTCTTCAAATACGAAGGTGGCCTGCGCGCTTTCGTTGAATACCTGAACACCAACAAGACCCCGGTGAACTCCCAGGTCTTCCACTTCAACGTCCAACGTGACGATGGCGTGGGTGTCGAAGTCGCCCTGCAATGGAACGACAGCTTCAACGAAAATCTGCTGTGCTTCACCAACAACATTCCGCAGCGCGACGGGGGGACTCACTTGGTGGGCTTCCGTTCCTCGCTGACCCGCAGCCTGAACAGCTATATCGAGCAGGAAGGCCTGGCCAAGAAGAACAAGGTCGCGACCACAGGTGACGATGCCCGTGAAGGCCTGACCGCGATCATCTCGGTGAAGGTGCCGGATCCAAAGTTCAGCTCGCAGACCAAGGACAAGCTGGTTTCCTCGGAGGTGAAGACCGCCGTGGAACAGGAGATGAACAAGTACTTCGCCGACTTCCTGTTGGAAAACCCCAACGAAGCCAAGGCGGTCGTTGGCAAGATGATCGACGCGGCGCGTGCCCGTGAAGCAGCGCGCAAGGCGCGGGAAATGACCCGCCGCAAAGGTGCGCTGGATATCGCTGGTCTGCCGGGCAAGCTTGCCGACTGCCAGGAAAAGGACCCTGCCCTGTCCGAACTGTACCTGGTAGAGGGTGACTCCGCAGGTGGTTCGGCCAAGCAAGGTCGTAACCGCCGCACCCAGGCAATCTTGCCGTTGAAAGGCAAGATCCTCAACGTCGAGAAGGCCCGCTTCGACAAGATGATCTCGTCCCAGGACGTCGGCACGCTGATTACCGCCTTGGGCTGCGGCATTGGCCGTGAAGAGTACAACATCGACAAGCTGCGCTATCACAACATCATCATCATGACCGATGCTGACGTTGACGGTTCGCACATCCGTACCCTGCTGTTGACCTTCTTCTTCCGTCAGTTGCCGGAGCTGGTCGAGCGCGGTTACATCTACATTGCCCAGCCACCGCTGTACAAGGTGAAGAAAGGCAAGCAGGAGCAGTACATCAAGGACGACGAGGCCATGGAAGAATACATGACCCAGTCGGCCCTGGAAGATGCCAGCCTGCACCTCGACGAATCGGCGCCAGCCGTTTCGGGTGTTCAACTCGAGTCACTGGTCAACGAGTTCCGCGGAGTGATGAAGACGCTCAAGCGTCTGTCACGCCTGTACCCGGAGGAGCTGACCGAGCACTTCATCTACCTGCCGGAAGTCACTCAGGCGCAGTTGGCCGATCACGCGACCATGCAAGCGTGGTTGGGCAAATTCCAGGAGCGCCTGAACAACAGCCAGAAGTCCGGTCTCACCTACCAGGCCAGCCTGCGTGAAGACAAGGAACGCAACATCTGGCTGCCGGAAGTCGAAGTTACCTCCCACGGCCTGGCCAGCTACGTGACCTTCAACCGCGAGTTCTTCGGCAGCAACGACTATCGTTCGGTAGTCGTGCTGGGCGCCAAGTTGGCGACCTTGCTTGGCGAGGGTGCCTATGTTCAGCGTGGTGAGCGTCGCAAGGCAGTCACCGAGTTCAAAGAAGCCCTCGATTGGCTGATGAACGAAACCACCAAGCGCCACACCATCCAGCGATACAAAGGGCTGGGTGAGATGAACCCGGATCAGCTGTGGGAAACCACCATGGACCCGACCGTGCGCCGCATGCTCAAGGTCACCATCGAGGATGCGATTGCGGCCGACCAGCTGTTCAATACCTTGATGGGTGACGCGGTGGAACCTCGTCGTGACTTCATCGAAAGCAACGCGTTGTCGGTGTCCAATCTGGACTTCTGATTACGCGCTTCAGCTACGAAAAAGCCAAGGCCTGTCGCCTTGGCTTTTTCGTTTTCAGAGGCGCGAAACACAAATGTTCCACGTGAAACACTGTTCGAATGGCGTCAGGCTTCAAGGTCCTTGAGCCTTCGGTACAAGGTGCGTTCACTCATCCCCAGCTGTTTGGCCAGCTCGCGGCGCGACCCCTGAAAGCTGTCCAACGCTTGCGCCAGCGCCCTCAATTCATGCAACTCGCGTGACTGATGTTTCGCCGGTGAATCAGCCCCAGTGTCTTCGAGCAGATGCTCACTGCGAATCAAACCATCATCGGCGAACAACCAGGCCCGCTCCAGCATGTTACGCAGCTCACGGATATTTCCCGGAAACGGATGCAGGTTGAGGCGCTCGAGTGCTTCATGGCTGATTCGAGGTGCGCCGTTGCCCGCGATGCGCTGCAACAGACTTTCAACCAGCAGCGGCAAGTCTTCGACACGCTCACGCAGTGCCGGCAGACGAATCGGAAATCCGCTGATGCGGTAATACAGGTCCTCACGGAAGGCGCTCTGCGCGACCATTGCCTTGAGCGGCTTGTGTGTCGCCGACACCAGGCGGAAATCCGAGTGTACGGTGCGCAGGCTGCCCACCGGGCGAAAACTACCGGTCTCGATCAAGCGCAGCAGTTTGACCTGCATGGCCAGCGGCACTTCACCGATCTCGTCCAGGAACAGGGTGCCGCCATGCGCCGCCTCGGCCAGACCGACCTTGCGTTGGGTCGCGCCGGTGAACGCGCCTTTCTCGTAACCAAACAGCTCACTCTCGAACAGCGACTCGGTGAGACCGGTGCAATCGACGACCACCAGCGGGCCGTTGGCGCGTGGGCTACCCAGGTGCAGGGCGCGGGCGAACAGCTCCTTGCCCGTTCCTGACTCACCTTGGAGCAGCACCGGAATTTGAGCCGGAGCGGCCCGTCGAAGGCTGGCGAGTGCTGACTTGAAAGCCGGAGACTGCCCGACCAGCCCCTGCTGCTGAGGTTGTGCGGAGGCCAGGGTGATGCTGGTCAGCCGTTCGACGAATGCCACCACCCTGCCCTGCTCGTCGAGGATCGGGCGCAGTTCGACGTCTACATGCTCCGGTCCGCGCGGGGTGTGATGAATGTGCAGCACGCGCTCCGGAACCTTGCTGTCCCATGCCTTGCGCAGCGGACAATGCTCCCCTGCCTGATCGCAGGGCACGGCGTAATGGTGCGAAACCCTGTGGCACTTCTCCCCCAGGGGGGCGCGATCCTGTGTGGCGAACTGGCGTCGATACGCCGCGTTGGCGGCAAGAATGTTGTAGTCGGTATCGAGCACGATGGCGGGCAGCACATCGTGTTCGAGGTAGGACACCAGCGCGAGGATGGCAGGATGGTTTGCAGCGGGAAGCTCGGACATGGGGGCACCGGCAAAAACTACCCGGCGAGGTTAACAAGGACTGCCAATCACTGCCAGCAGCTGTCAGATGACTGCCAATCTTCCTGGCAGTCTTTAACTATTGTGTTGGTACAACGCCCGCAAATGCGGGACTTATCCGCCAGAAATGGCCTGGCATGCATCTTGATAAAGCGTATGTTCCTGCCGATGCCTCTGTTCAAGCTGCGGCAGCGTTATGGAGACTGTGATGATCATTGGCAACAACCTTCATGTGGAAGCCCTGTTCGACCCGGCGACTTCGACCATCAGCTACCTGCTCATGGACCGTGAAACACGGCACTGCGCATTGATCGACAGCGTGCTGGATTACGATCCGAAGTCAGGCCGTACCAGCCACGCATCTGCCGACAGGTTGATCTCACAGGTCGAGGCGTTGGGTGCCAAGGTGCAGTGGATTCTTGAAACCCACGTGCATGCGGACCACCTTTCGGCAGCGGCCTACCTCAAGCAACGGCTGGGCGGCCAGATTGCCATTGGCGCCCACATCACCCAGGTACAGAAAACCTTCGGTTCGCTGTTCAACGCCGAGCCTGGTTTTGCCCGTGACGGTAGCCAGTTCGACGTGTTGTTCGAGGATGAGGAAGGGTTTCGCATCGGCAACCTGCATGCCCGAGCCCTGCACACGCCCGGGCACACCCCCGCGTGCATGAGCTACATGATCGAGGATGCGGGCGAGACTGCCGTGTTTGTCGGCGACACGCTGTTCATGCCTGACTACGGCACTGCCCGTTGCGATTTTCCCGGCGCCAGCGCCCGCACACTGTATCGCTCGATCCGTCGCTTGCTGGCCTTCCCTGACCAGACCCATTTGTTCATGTGCCATGACTACCTCCCCGGTGGCCGCGAACTGCGTTACGTGACCACGGTTGCCGAGCAGCGCGCCAGCAATATCCACATTCACCAGGGCATCAGTGAAGACAGCTTTGTCGAGATGCGCGAAGCCCGAGACAAGACCCTCGACATGCCGGTGCTGATCCTGCCGTCGGTGCAGGTCAACATGCGCAGCGGCCAATTGCCCGAGCCGGAAGACAACGGCGTGCGTTACCTGAAGATCCCGCTGAACCTGTTCTGAGCTATTCGGCTCTCTGGCCAATATTCAAAGGAAATACCATGTCTGCCTTGCTGTCCCCTGCCGTTGCGCCCGGTACCGAACACCACAAGGTGTTGATCGTGGGCGCCGGAGCCGCCGGTATCGCAACGGCGTCGAGCCTGATCAAACGCGATCCGTCGCTGGACATCGTCCTGATCGATCCATCAGAGGTTCATTACTACCAGCCTGGCTGGACCATGGTGGGAGCCGGTGTGTTCGCTGCGTCGTCCACCGCTCGAACCACGGCGGCAACCCTGCCACGGGGTGTGCAGTGGATAAAGGCACGAGTGGTGGGCTTCGATCCACAGGCGCAAACGGTCATGCTGGAGGATGGGCGAGCCGTCAGTTACGAACAATTGGTGGTCTGCCCTGGCCTCAAACTCGACTGGGCGGCCATCGACGGCCTGGAGGAGACCCTTGGGCGCAACGGTGTGACCTCCAACTACCGCTACGACCTGGCCCCCTACACCTGGGAGCTGGTGCAGACGCTCAAGCAGGGCCGCGCGCTGTTCAGCCAGCCGCCGATGCCGATCAAGTGTGCCGGTGCCCCACAGAAGGCCTTGTACCTGTCCTGTGATCACTGGCTGCGCGCGGGCCGGCTGGGCGCCATCAAGCCCGCATTCTTCAACGCCGGAGCCGTGCTGTTCGGTGTTGCCGACTACGTGCCGGCACTGATGAGCTACATCGACAAGTACGGTGTCGACCTCAACTATGGCCAGCGCCTGGTGGCTGTCGATGGTTCGAATCAACAGGCGACCTTCGTGCGAACCCTCGCCGACGGCGGCAGCGAAACCTGTACCGAAGCGTTCGACATGCTGCACGTGGTGCCGCCTCAGGTCGCTCCGGATTTCATCCGGCAAAGCCCATTGGCTGATGCTTCCGGATGGGTGGATGTCGATCCGCACAGCTTGCGTCACCGCCAGTTCGCCAACGTTCATGCCCTGGGTGACGTGATCAATACCAGCAATGCCAAGACCGCAGCGGCCGCACGCAAGCAGGCACCGGTGGTGGCCAATAATGTGCTGGTGGCACTTGGGCGCTTGCCGACACCGGTCGCCTACGACGGCTATGGCTCCTGCCCGTTGACCGTGGAACGCGGCAAGATCGTGCTGGCCGAGTTCACCTATGGCGGCAAGCTGGCACCGAGTTTTCCACGTTGGTTGCTTGATGGACGCAAGCCTACACGGCTGGCCTGGCTGCTCAAGGCACGGGTGCTGCCGCCGCTTTACTGGCAGGCGATGCTCAAGGGCCGGGAGTGGCTGGCGCGGCCTCAGCCTCTAGCCGCTGAGACGTCGAAGTGATCGAGCATCAGTTTCTCGGCGCCGGGCTGGGCGCGATCATTGGTGCGGTGCTGGCGCTGACCGGGGCTGGAGGTGGGATCCTGGCGGTGCCGCTTCTGGTCTTCGGCCTGGGGCTGTCGATGGTCGAGGCGGCGCCGATCGGTTTGCTGGCGGTCGGCCTGGCGGCGGCCGTGGGTGCCGGGTTGGGCCTGCGGCAAGGGCTGGTGCGTTATCGCGCAGCGTTGTTCATTGCGGCAATCGGTATCGTCTGTGCACCTTTCGGTCTGATGCTGGCGCACCGTTTACCGAATACACCGCTGGCGTTGGTCTTCGCCTGCGTGCTGGTGTATGCCTGCCTGCGCATCTGGCGCAAGGCGGCCCGCGAGCTACGCGGCGAATCGCCATGCGGTGAGCGGCAGATCATGCCTTGCGTGCTCAACCCCTTGCAGGGCCGCCTGCGCTGGACCCTCCCCTGCGCCCGCGCGCTGGCGTTCACCGGCATGTTGTCCGGGCTGCTGTCCGGCCTATTGGGGGTCGGTGGCGGATTCGTCATCATCCCGGCCTTGAACCGCTACACCAACCTGGACATGAAAAGCATCGTCGCCACTTCGCTGGCGGTGATCGCGTTGGTCTCCACCGGCAGTGTGGTGAGTGCGAGCCTGGGCGGGGTGATGCACTGGCAGGTTGGTGCGCCGTTCGCCTTCGGCGCGGTGCTCGGGTTGCTGGCAACTCGCCCGCTGGCCGGCAAGTTGGCAGGGCCGCGTCTGCAGCAGCTGTTCGTGGTAGTGGGGATCGGGGCTGCGCTCTCGCTGGCGGCCAAGGCGCTACTCGGCTAGCAACTCGTGCTGCTGTTCGGCACAGAGCTTGAGCAGGTAATCCCAGACCACCCGCAGGCGTACCGACTTGTGCAGCTCGCGACGTGTGCAGATCCAGTAGCTGCGCTGGATGGTCTCGCTGGGCAGCACGCGCACCAGGCCTGGGTCGTGGCGACCCATATAGTTGGGCAACACGGCGATGCCCAGGCCGGCGCGCGCGGCCTGCTGCTGGGCGATCACGCTGGTGCTGCGGAATATCACGTTCGGCGCCCGGCAGAAGCTGTTGAGGAACAACAGTTTCTGGCTGAAGATCAGGTCGTCCACGTAACCGATCCAATTGTGCCGGGCCAGGTCGTCACGGTTGCGCAGAGGCGGTGCTCGGTCGAGATAGTCCTGGCTGGCGTAGAGGGCCAGGCGGTAGTCGGTGAGCTTGCGGGTGATCAGCAGGTCGGCATTGGGGCGTTCCAGGTGAATGCTGATTTCGGCTTCGCGGTTGAGAATGCTGACGAAGCGCGGCACCGCCACCAGTTCGACTTCAAGCCCCGGATAGCGCTCGAACAGGGCCCCCAGGCGCGGGGTGAAGAACATGATGCCGATGCCTTCGGTAACGCCCAGGCGTATCTTGCCCAGCGGCGTGATGGCCTGGGTGATTTCCTCCTGCGCCAGCAGGGCGACGTTTTCCATGGCCTCGGCGTGCTTGAGCAGTGCCTGGCCCGAGGGTGTGAGCTCGTACCCTTGGGCATGCTGGACGAACAGCGCGGTGCCCAGGCTTTTCTCGATATTCTCGATATGGCGGGCAACGGTGCTGTGGGTGGTATTGAGGCGCTTGGCCGCTGTGAGCAGGCGGCCGCTGCGCTGCAACTCGAGGAAAAACCGCAGATCGTTCCAGTCGAACATGCTGATCCTTTCGGTTGTTCTGGCGGCCTGTTCGCGGGCAAGCCCGTTCCCACAGGCGGCGGATAAAGACTTATCGTTGTGAAAAAACGCACAACGGCTGCGCAAAATCTCGTGTTTCCACCGCGAAATTAATCAATAAGATGGGTAGGGACAAGAATAATAATCAGGCGCGAGGTTTCATATGCCATCTGCCGATTCTGTCTTCGACTACGTGGTCGTAGGGGCCGGTCCCGCCGGGTGCCTGCTGGCCAATCGATTGTCTGCAGACCCTGCCTGCCGCGTCCTGCTGATCGAGGCGGGCGGGCGCGACAACTACCCCTGGATTCACGTCCCCGTCGGTTACCTCTACTGCATCGGCAATCCCCGCACCGACTGGTGCTTCAAGACCGAAGCCCAGCCTGGGCTGGACGGTCGCAGCCTCGGCTATCCGCGAGGGAAGGTGCTGGGCGGTTGTTCCTCCATCAACGGCATGATCTACATGCGTGGCCAGGCTGCGGACTATGACCGCTGGGCCGAGCAGGGCAACGACGGCTGGAGCTGGAACGATGTGCTGCCGTTGTTCAAGGCCAGTGAAAGCCACTTCGCTGGCGCCAGCGAGAGCCATGGTGCCGACGGCGAATGGCGGGTCGAGCAGCAGCGCTACAGCTGGCCGATCCTCGACGCCTTCCGCGATGCTGCCGAACAGAGCGGTATCGGCAAGGTCGGTGACTTCAATACCGGCGACAACCAGGGCTGTGGATACTTTCAGGTCAACCAGCGCAGTGGTGTGCGCTGGAATGCCTCGAAGGCTTTCTTGCGGCCTATCCAGTCTCGCCCGAACCTCACTGTGCTCACCGATGTTCAGGTTGACCAGGTCGTGCTCGACAACGCCCGCGCCACTGCTGTGAAGGCGCGCTGGCAAGGGGCCTGGCATGAGTTTCGTGCCCGGCGCGAGATCGTCCTGTGCGCAGGTTCCGTCGGTTCGCCTGGCATCCTGCAGCGTTCGGGCATCGGCCCGCGCAAGCTGCTCGAAGACCTGGGGATAACGGTGCGTCACGAATTGCCAGGCGTGGGCGGAAACTTGCAGGACCACCTGCAATTGCGCCTGATTTACCAGATCCAGAACACCCGTACGCTCAACCAGATGGCCAACAGTCTGTGGGGCAAGCTGGGCATGGGGCTGCGCTACCTCTACGACCGCAGCGGGCCGCTGGCCATGGCGCCGAGCCAGTTGGGCGCATTCGTGCGCTCGAGCCCGGAGCAGGCCACCGCCAACCTGCAGTATCACGTGCAGCCGTTGTCGCTCGAGCGTTTCGGCGAGCCGTTGCACCGCTTCCCTGCCTTCACGGCTTCGGTGTGCAACCTGCGCCCAGCCAGCCGCGGGCGTATCGACATCCGCTCGGCAGACATGAATGCAGCGCCGCTGATCGACCCCAACTACCTCAGCGACCCTCAGGACCTGCAGGTCGCCGCCGATGCGATTCGCATCACCCGGCGCATCGTCCAGGCCCCTGCCCTGGCTGCGTTCGATCCCAAGGAGTACCTGCCGGGCCCTTCGCTGCAGACCGAGCAACAACTGCACGAGGCCGCCGGCAAGATCGGCACCACCATCTTCCACCCGGTCGGCACTTGCCGCATGGGCAATGGGCCGCTGGACGTTGTGGATAACCAGCTGCGCGTCCATGGCATACCTGGCCTGCGCATCGCCGATGCCTCGATCATGCCGCAGATCGTCTCCGGCAATACCTGTTCACCCACATTGATGATCGCCGAGAAGGCGGCACAACTGATTCTCAAGGGGGCCCCAAGCCACAGCAACCTCAGCGACACCAGCGCGATACCGACGCCCTGACCGGGTGCGTGCAACACCGGCAGCTTGCGGTCGATGGCTGCCGACAGTGGAACAAGAAAAATAATCACTGTGGCCTGCGGGCCGAGGACAGCAACGATGTCGGATTACATCCAAGAGCAGGGCGCGGCAGCCACCAGCGGCAGCCGGCGTGAGGAACGCAAGATCATTTTCGCGTCATCCCTCGGGACGGTGTTCGAGTGGTATGACTTCTTTCTCTATGGCGCGCTGGCGGCGGTGATCAGCAAGCAGTTCTTTGCCGGGGTCAACGACACCACCGCTTTCATCTTTGCCTTGATGGCCTTTGCCGCAGGCTTCCTCGTGCGGCCTTTCGGTGCCTTGGTATTCGGGCGCCTGGGCGACATGATCGGGCGCAAGTACACCTTCCTGGTGACCATCGTGCTGATGGGCCTGTCGACCTTCGCGGTCGGCCTGTTGCCTACCTACGCCAGCATCGGCATCGCCGCACCGATCATCCTGGTGATCCTGCGCATGCTCCAAGGCCTGGCCCTGGGCGGCGAATACGGCGGTGCGGCCACTTACGTGGCCGAGCATGCCCCGCCTGGCAAGCGCGGGTTCCACACCGGCTTCATTCAGTCCACTGCCACCCTCGGCTTGCTGCTGTCACTGATTGTTGTGCTGGGCAGCCGTTACATCAGTGGCGACCAGTTCGAGACCTGGGGCTGGCGCCTGCCGTTCCTGCTGTCGATCGTGCTGCTGGGTATCTCCACCTGGATTCGCATGAGCATGCACGAGTCGCCAGCCTTCGTGAAAATGAAGGCCCAGGGCAAGATCAGCAAGTCGCCGATCCGCGAGTCGTTCACCTCCTGGCCCAACCTCAAGGTGGTGCTCACCGCCCTGTTCAGCATCAACGCCGGCCAGGCCGTGACCTTCTACACCGCACAGTTCTACGTGCTGTTCTTCATGACCCAGATGCTCAAGATGGACCCGGCTCAGGCCAATACCCTGCTGATTATCAGCGTGGTGATCGGTGCGCCGTTCTTCGTGTTCTTTGGTTGGCTGTCGGACCGTGTGGGACGCAAGCCGATCCTGATGATCGGCCTGCTGCTGGCGACCGTGTGCTACTTCCCGATGTTCAAGGCGCTCAGCCACTACGCCAATCCGCAGATCGACGCCGCCAGCCGGCAGTCGCCGATCGTGGTCAGTGCCGACCCGCAAGGCTGCACCTTCCAGTTCGATCCGGTGGGCAAGGCACGTTTCGACAGCCCCTGCGACAAGGTCAAGACGTTCCTGGTCAAGCAGGGCCTGCCCTACAGCTCGGTTGCCACAACGGGCAGCGATGTTTCGGTGAGCATTGGCGACAAGACCATCAACGGTTTCGATGAAGTCGCAATGCGCACGGCTATCGAGCAGGCGGGCTATCCAGCCAAGGCCGACCCTGCCCATGTGAACCAGGTGATGGTGGTGGTGCTGATCGTGGCGATGATCCTGATCGCGACCATGACCTACGGGCCACTGGCAGCGGTAATGGTCGAGCTGTTCCCCACACGCATCCGCTACACCTCGATGTCGCTGCCCTATCACATCGGCAACGGCTGGTTCGGTGGCTTCCTGCCGACGGTATCGTTCGCGCTGGTGGTGTACACCGGGGATATCTTCTATGGGCTGTGGTACCCGGTATTGATCACCGGCATCAGCCTGGTGGTGGGGATCTTCTGCCTTAAAGAGACCAAGGATGTGGATATCGACAAGGTGTAGCAGCGGGTTAACCCGCGACGCAGACACCTCCGTTGCCCAGGCATGAAAAAACCGGCGTAAAAGCCGGTTTTTTTATGCCTCGAAAAAACTTATGCACGATTTTCGAAAAAACGTCATACAGAGAAATAAATAGTTAATTCAATAGCTTATCTACGATCTGAAAGCATTAATCCAAAAATTGCTAACACGTTATCCACAGATCGTCAGGCGATTGGCTCGGTGACGTTTTCTTCTGCTGGTGGCAACGACCCCATGGTCCGCTGCGTCGCTTCGTTCCACGCCTGAGCGCGATCGTTGAGTTCGGCGATGGCACGTGGCCCGGTGCCGTTGGCGTACATCGGCTCGCCGATCACCACCTCGATGGTGCCCGAACGCTTGCCCCAGCCAGCCTTTGGCCAGAACTTGCCAGCGTTGTGCGCGATCGGCAGCACCGGCAGGCCGGCGTTCACCGCCAGGGCGGTACCGCCGCGGGAGAACTTGCCGACCTGACCATAGGGCACGCGGGTACCCTCGGGGAAAATCAGCACCCAGACGCCCTGCTTGAGCAATTCGTCGCCCTTGCTCGCCACGTGGCGCAGGGCTTCCTTGGGGTTGTTGCGGTCGATGGCAATCGGCCGAAGCATCGCCATTGCCCAGCCGAAGAACGGCACGTACAACAGCTCACGCTTGAGCACCTGGCTCAGTGGCGAGAAGTACGCCGAGAGGAAGAAAGTCTCCCAGGTGCTCTGGTGGTTGGACAGGATCACGCAGGGCTCTTTGGGTACGTTCTCGGCACCGGTGATCTTGTAGTCGATGCCCAGGATGGTGCGGCTCAGGAACACCGCGCAGCGGCACCAGTACACGTTGATGAATTTGTAGCGCTTGGGAAATGGCAGGAAAGGCGCGACAAAGAAGCTCAGTGAGCACCACAGCAGCGAACTGGTGCCCAACAGCAGGTAAAAAAGAAAGATTCTGATCGCCTGCAGGATCGACATAGTGGCATGTACCGTTGCGGGGCGCGCCCGCCTGAGGAAGTGCGCCAAACAGGCGCACTCTTTAAATAAGTTCTCTGGCGATGGCTGCCAGATCGTCGAAAATCAAGGTTTTTTCAGGGATGCCCTTTTTAAGGGTCTTCTCCCCCTTACCGGTTTTCACCAGCACGGGTTGTGCTCCGACGGCCAGGGCGGCCTCCAGGTCACCTGTGCTGTCGCCGACGAACCATACACCGCGCAGGTCGACTTGGTAATACTCGGCGATTGCCCGCAGCATACCGGGCTTGGGCTTGCGGCACTCGCAGCCTTCGTCCGGGCCATGCGGGCAATAGACGATATGCCCGACCTCGCCACCCTGCTCGGCGACCAGCTCGCGCAGACGCGCGTGCATGGCTTCGAGCGTGGACAGGGGGTAGTAGCCGCGGGCAATGCCGGACTGGTTGGTGGCCACGGCCACCGTCCAGCCCGCCTTGCTCAACTGCGCAATGGCCTCGATCGAGCCGGGAATGGGGATCCACTCTTCCAGCGACTTGATGTAGGCGTCGGAGTCGTGATTGATCACTCCGTCTCGATCGAGAATCAGCAGTTTCAAGACTTACCCCAGCAGCGAGATGTCGGCCACGCCCAGGAACAGACCGCGCAGGCGGCTGAGCAGGGCATAACGGTTGGCGCGTACCTTGGCGTCTTCGGCGTTCACCATGACTGCCTCGAAGAAGGCGTCGACCGGATCGCGCAGGGCAGCCAGGCGTGCCAGCGATTCGCTGTACTGGCGTGCGGCAGCCATTGGCTGCACGGCCTGGTCGGCCTGCTGGATCGCCGAGTACAGGGAGAACTCGTTGGCATTGTCGAAGTACTTCGGCTCGACCTGGTCGGCGATGGCGCCTTCGGCCTTGCTCAGCAGGTTCGAAACACGCTTGTTCACCGCCGCCAGGGCCTCGGCTTCCGGCAGCTTGCGGAAGGCCTGCACGGCCTGCACGCGCTGATCGAAGTCCAGGGCCGAAGCCGGCTTCAGGGCACGTACCGACAGGTAGGTGGCCACGTCGACGCCTTCGTCTTCATAGCGTGCACGCAGGCGATCGAAGATGAACTCCAGCACCTGGTCAGCCAGGCCAGCAGCCTTGACCTTGGCGCCGTACTGCTTGACCGCGAACTCGACCGCAGCGGTCAGGTCCAGGTCCAGCTGCTTCTCGATCAGGATGCGCAACACGCCGAGAGCGGCGCGGCGCAGTGCGTACGGGTCCTTGCTACCGGTCGGCAGCATGCCGATGCCGAAGATGCCGACCAGGGTGTCGAGCTTGTCGGCGATGGCCACGGCGGCGCCGGTGAGGGTTTCCGGCAACTCAGCGCCAGCACCGCGCGGCATGTACTGCTCGTTCAGTGCCAGTGCGACATCTTGTGGCTCGCCATCGTTGACGGCGTAGTAGTAGCCAGCGATGCCCTGCATTTCAGGGAATTCGCCGACCATTTCGGTGGCCAGGTCGCATTTGGACAGCAGGCCGGCGCGGCCGGCGTTGGCTGCACTGCCGCCGATGAACGGGGCAATGTAGGCGGCCAGCCTGGAGACACGCTCGGCCTTGTCGAACACCGTACCCAGCTGGGCCTGGAACACCACGTTCTTCAGGCGTTCGTTGAAGGTTTCCAGAGGCTGCTTCTTGTCTTGCTTGAAGAAGAACTCGGCGTCGGTCAGGCGCGGACGCACGACCTTCTCGTTACCCTCGACGATCTGCTTCGGATCGCGGCTCTCGACGTTGGCGACAGTGATGAAGCGCGGCAGCAACTTGCCTTCGCTGTCGAGCAGGCAGAAGTACTTCTGGTTGTCCTGCATGGTGGTGATCAGGGCTTCCTGCGGCACTTCCAGGAAGCGCTCCTCGAACGAGCACACCAGCGGCACCGGCCATTCGACCAGCGCGGTCACTTCATCCAGCAGCGCCGGCGGCACGATGGCGCTGCCTTCCTGCTGCAGGGCCAGCTCTGCGGTGCGCTTGGCGATCAGCTCGCGGCGCTCGGCGAAGTCGGCCAGTACATGGGCCTTGCGCAGGTCTTCGACATAGTTGGCCGGGGTGGTGATCAGCACGTTTTCCGGGTGGTGGAAGCGGTGGCCGCGCGATTCGCGGCCGGCTTTCTGCGAGAGGATGGTGCAGTCGACGACCTGGTCGCCCAGCAACATCACCAGCCACTGGGTGGGGCGCACGAACTCTTCACGGCTGGCGGCCCAGCGCATGCGCTTGGGGATCGGCAGGTCGTTGAGCGAGTCCTCGACGATGGTTGGCAGCAGGCTGATGGTGGCCTTGCCCGGAATGTGCTGTGAGAAGCGCAGCTTGGCGCCGCTCTGGTCGATGTCCGACAGCTCCACGCCACACTTCTTGGCGAAGCCCAGTGCAGCCTGGGTCGGGTTGCCATCGGCGTCGAAGGCAGCCTGGCGGGGCGGGCCGTCGATGTTGATGCTGCGATCAGGCTGTTGCACGTCCAGTTGGCGGATCAGCACGGCCAGGCGACGCGGCGCGGCATAGACCGACTTGCCGGTGTAGTTCAGGCCAGCGGCCTGCAGGCCTTTCTCGATGCCGGCCAGGAATGCATCGCCCAGCGAGGCCAGGGCTTTGGGGGGCAGCTCTTCGGTGCCCAGTTCAACCAGGAAATCTTGCGCACTCATTGTGCAGCCTCCAGCTTGGCCAGTACTTCATCACGCAGTTCGGGGGTGGCCATCGGGAAGCCCAGGCGTGCGCGGGCTTGCAGATAGCTTTGCGCCACGTCGCGGGCCAGGGTGCGCACGCGCAGGATGTAGCGCTGGCGCTCGGTCACCGAGATGGCGCGGCGGGCGTCGAGCAGGTTGAAGGTGTGCGAAGCCTTCAGGACCATTTCGTAGGTCGGCAGCGGCAGGTCCAGCTTGATCAGGCGGTTGGCTTCGCTTTCGTAGAAGTCGAACAGCTCGAACAGTTTCTCGACGTTGGCGTGCTCGAAGTTGTAGGTCGACTGCTCCACTTCGTTCTGGTGGAACACATCGCCATAGGTGACCTTGCCGAACGGGCCGTCGGCCCAGACCAGGTCGTACACCGAATCGACACCCTGGATATACATGGCCAGACGCTCCAGGCCATAGGTGATCTCGCCGGTGACCGGGTAGCACTCGATACCGCCAACCTGCTGGAAGTAGGTGAACTGGGTGACTTCCATGCCGTTCAGCCAGATTTCCCAACCCAGGCCCCAGGCACCCAGGGTCGGCGATTCCCAGTTGTCTTCGACGAAGCGGATGTCATGGACCAGCGGGTCCAGGCCGATGGCTTTCAGCGAACCCAGGTACAGCTCCTGGAAGTTGGCCGGGTTCGGCTTGAGCACCACCTGGAACTGGTAGTAGTGCTGCAGGCGGTTGGGGTTTTCGCCATACCGTCCGTCGGCAGGGCGACGGCTAGGCTGCACGTAGGCAGCGTTCCAGGTCTCCGGGCCGACGGCGCGCAGGAAGGTGGCGGTGTGGAAAGTGCCGGCGCCTACTTCCATATCGTAGGGCTGAAGTACCACACAACCTTGCTCGGCCCAGTAGTTCTGCAGGGCGAGGATCAGGTCTTGGAAGGTACGCACGGCTGGCGTAGGCTGGCTCACGAAATTCACCTGTATCTGGGGATGCGGATGTAAAGAGCGGGAGTATAACCCGATTCGCCTCGCCCTCTACGTAATTGGAGCCTTATGCCACGCTGCTTTTGGTGTACCGACGATCCCTTGTATCAGGCCTACCATGACCAGGAATGGGGAACCCCACAGCGCGACCCGGCGTTGCTCTTCGAGATGCTTTTGCTCGAAGGGTTCCAGGCGGGCCTTTCGTGGATCACCGTGCTGAAGAAACGCGAGCGCTATCGCCAGGTGTTGCAAGGCTTCGACCCGGTGCAACTGGCCGAGATGAGCGACGAGCGCATAGAAGAGCTGATGCTCGATCCCGGGATCATCCGCAACCGCCTCAAGCTCAATGCCGTGCGCCGCAACGCGCGCGCCTGGCTGGCGCTGGAAAACCCCGGCGAGTGGCTGTGGTCGTTCGTCGGCGGCGAGCCGAAGATCAACCATTACCAGGGGCGCGCCGACATCCCGGCGATCACCGACGAAGCCAAGGCGATGAGCAAGGCCCTGCAGAAAAAGGGCTTCACCTTCGTCGGCCCGACCATTTGCTACGCCTTCATGCAGGCCACCGGCATGGTCATGGACCACACCACCGATTGCGATCGCTACGCCGCGCTGGTGCGCTGAGGCGTTACAATGCGCGCCTTGCAGAAATAAGGAATTGGCCTGTGGAAAAGTTCAAGGGCGCCCTGATGGTCGGGGTGCTGCGCCTGTTCGCCAAACTGCCCTGGGGCGCGGTGCAGCGCGTCGGTGCCGGTATCGGCTGGCTGATGTGGAAAATCCCCAACGGTTCGCGCAACGTAGTGCGGATCAACCTCGCCAAGTGCTTCCCCGAGATGAACCCTGCCGAGCGTGAGCAGTTGGTGGGGCGTGCGCTGAAGGATATCGGCAAGTCTTTCGTCGAAAGCGCCTGGGCCTGGATCCGCCCGCCTCAGCAGTCGCTGGAGCTGGTCAAGGAAGTGCACGGCCTGGAAGTGCTCGAGCAAGCCCTGGCCACTGGCAAAGGGGTGGTCGGCATCACCAGCCACCTGGGCAACTGGGAGGTGCTCAACCACTTCTATTGCAACCAGTGCAAGCCGATCATCTTCTACCGTCCGCCCAAGCTGAAGGCGGTGGATGACCTGCTGCGCGAGCAGCGCGTGCAGATGGGCAACCGCGTGGCGCCTTCGACCAAGGAAGGCATTCTCAGCGTGATCAAGGAAGTGCGTCGCGGCGGGCAGGTGGGCATTCCTGCCGACCCTGAGCCGGCCGAGTCGGCGGGAGTGTTCGTGCCCTTCCTCGGCACCCAGGCGCTGACCAGCAAGTTCGTGCCCAACATGCTCGCTGGCGGCAAGGCGGTGGGTGTGTTCCTGCATGCCCTGCGTCTGCCGGATGGCTCCGGCTTCAAGGTGTTCCTTGAGGCGGCGCCCGAAGAGATGTACAGCGCGGATGTGGCTGTGGCTGCGGCGGCCATGAGCCGTGTGGTCGAGCGCTATGTGCGCGAGTACCCGAGCCAGTACATGTGGAGCATGAAGCGCTTCAAGAAGCGCCCGGCCGGCGAGCCGCGCTGGTACTGAGTTATCCACGCTCTGTAGGAGCGGGCTTGTCCCGCGATCGGGCGCGAAGCGGCCGCAAACTCGGCAACCGAGATTTTCCTGATAGATCTCGGCGTCTGGTTTTACGGCCGCTTCGCGCCCGATCGCGGGACAAGTCGCAGCGGCGAACCGCCGCTCCTACAAGGACCGCGACGTCTGTCAGGCCTTGTTGAGTTTCTTCAGGAACACGGTCATTTCTTTCTCGGCCTGCTTGTCGCCATGCGTCTGCGCCGCGACGATCCCCTCTTCCCAGGCCTTGCGCGCCGCAGCGATGTCGCCTTCAAGCTGATACGCCTTGCCCAGCAGCTTCCACGCCGCCGAGTACTTCGGGTCCTGCTCTACGCAACTCGCCAGGTGCACCGCCGCTTCGGCGCCCTTGCCTTCATCCAGCCATGCCTTGCCCAGGCCGAACCTCAGCAGCGGGTTATCCACACCCTTGGCCAGCATCTTTTCCAGCGATTCGCGCATGCCGTCTTCTCCCTAGAAGAAACTCAAGCCGACGTGGAACAGCTTCTCCACATCGCGAATGTGCTTTTTATCCACAACGAACAGGATCACATGGTCACCCGCCTCGATCACCGTGTCGTCGTGGGCGATCAGCACCCCCTCGTCGCGGATGATCGCCCCGATGGTGGTGCCAGGTGGCAAGGCGATGTCTTCGATGGCCTTGCCGATCACCTTGCTCGATTTCGAATCGCCATGGGCGACTGCCTCGATGGCTTCCGCTGCACCGCGCCGCAGCGAATGCACGCTGACGATATCGCCACGGCGCACATGGGCCAGCAGCGTGCCGATGGTCGCCAGCTGCGGGCTGATGGCGATGTCGATGTCGCCACCCTGCACCAGGTCGACGTAGGCCGGGTTGTTGATCAGCGTCATCACCTTGCGTGCGCCCAGGCGCTTGGCCAGCAGCGACGACATGATGTTGGCCTCGTCGTCGTTGGTCAGGGCCAGGAAGATATCGGCTTCGGCGATGTTTTCTTCGAGCATCAGGTCTTTGTCCGACGCGCTGCCCTGCAGCACCACGGTGCTTTCGAGGTTGTCCGAAAGATGCCGGCAGCGTGCCGGGCTCATCTCGATGATCTTCACCTGATAGCGGCTTTCGATGGCTTCGGCCAGACGCTCGCCGATCTGCCCGCCGCCGGCGATGACCACCCGCTTGTTGGTCTCGTCGATACGCCGCAGCTCGCCCATCACCGCACGGATATCCTTCTTCGCGGCGATGAAGAACACTTCGTCGTCAGCCTCGATCACTGTGTCGCCATGGGGCTTGATCGGCCGGTCGCGGCGGAAGATCGCGGCCACGCGGGTATCGACATTGGGCATGTGCGCGCGGATCTGGCGCAGTTGCTGACCCACCAGCGGGCCGCCGTAGTAGGCCTTGACCGCCACCAATTGGGCTTTGCCCTCGGCGAAGTCGATCACCTGCAGGGCGCCGGGGTGTTCGATCAGGCGCTTGATGTAGTTGGTCACCACCTGCTCGGGGCTGATCAGCACGTCCACCGGAATGTGGTCGTTGTCGAACAGTTCCTCGCGGCTGAGGTAGGACGACTCGCGCACCCGGGCGATCTTGGTCGGGGTGTGGAACAGCGAATAGGCCACCTGGCAGGCGACCATGTTGGTCTCGTCGCTGTTGGTCACCGCCACCAGCATGTCGGCGTCATCGGCGCCGGCCTGGCGCAGTACCGTGGGCAGCGAGGCGCGGCCCTGCACGGTGCGGATGTCGAGGCGGTCGCCCAGGTCACGCAAGCGCTCGCCATCGGTGTCGACCACCGTGATGTCGTTGGCTTCGCTCGCCAGGTGTTCTGCCAGCGTACCGCCTACCTGGCCTGCGCCGAGGATGATGATCTTCATCCGCTACTCCCTACCTTTCGTTCTTATCCGCGCGAGGCGGCGATCTTGATCAGCTTGGCATAGTAGAAGCCGTCGTGGCCGCCTTCCTGGGCCAGTAACTGGCGGCCGTGGGGCTGGCGCAGACCGGCCTCGGTTGCCAGGTCGAGCTCACGGGCACCGGGGGTGCGGGCGAGGAAGGCGTCGATCACTTCGGTGTTCTCGGTCGGCAGGCTCGAGCAGGTGGCGTAGAGCAGCATGCCGCCGACTTCGAGTGTCGGCCACAGCGCATCGAGCAGCTCACCCTGGAGTGCGGCCAGGGCCGGGATGTCCTCGGCCTGACGGGTCAGCTTGATGTCCGGGTGGCGGCGGATCACGCCGGTCGCCGAGCATGGGGCGTCGAGCAGGATGCGCTGGAACGGCTTGCCGTCCCACCAACTGGCGGTATCGCGCGCATCACAGGCGATCAGCTCGGCATCGAGCTTCAGCCGGTCGAGGTTTTCGCGCACCCGCGCCAGGCGCTTGGCCTCCAGGTCGATGGCGACCATCTGCGCCAGGCCCGGCTCGGCTTCGAGCAGATGGCAGGTCTTGCCGCCAGGGGCGCAGCAGGCATCGAGCACGCGTTGGCCGGGGGCCAGTTCCAGCAGGTCGGCCGACAGTTGTGCGGCTTCGTCCTGCACGCTGATCCAGCCGTCGGCGAAGCCCGGCAGGCCGCGCACGTCGCAGGCCTCGGCCAGCAGGATGCCGTCACGGCTGAACGTGCAGGCGCTGGCGCCGATGCCAGCCTCGGCCAGCAGCGCCAGATACGCATCACGGCTGTGATGACGGCGGTTGACCCGCAGGATCATCGGCGGGTGGGCGTTGTTGGCGGCGCAGATGGCTTCCCATTGCTCTGGCCAGAACGCCTTGAGCGACTTCTGCAGCCAGCGCGGGTGGGCGGTGCGGACCACGGGGTCGCGCTCCATGCCGGTGAGCAGTTCCTCGCCCTCGCGTTGGGCGCGGCGCAGCACGGCGTTGAGCAGGCCCTTGGCCCAGGGCTTCTTGAGCTTGTCGGCGCAGCCGACGGTTTCGCCGATGGCGGCGTGTGCCGGAATACGTGTGTAGAACAGCTGGTACAGGCCGACCAGCAGCAGCGCCTGTACATCGGCGTCAGCGGCCTTGAACGGCTTTTGCAGCAGTTGTGCGGCAAGCAGGTCCAGGCGCGGCTGCCAGCGGGCGGTGCCAAAGGCCAGGTCCTGAGTCAGGCCGCGGTCGCGCTCCTCGACCTTGTCCAGTTGCGCGGGCAGCGAGCTGTTGAGCGAGGCCTTGCCGCTGAGCACGGCAGCCAGGGCGCGGGCGGCAGCCAGGCGTGGGTTCATTGGCCGAGCACCTTGCCGCTTGCGAACTTCTCGCGGCGGCTGTTGAACAGGTCGCTGAAGGCCAGGGCCTTGCCACCGGGCAGTTGCAGGCGGGTCAGGCTCAGGGCGCCGTCAGCGCAGGCGACCACCAGGCCGTCCTTGCTGGCACTGAGGATCTCGCCTGGCTCACCTTTGCCTGTGGACAAGTTCGCGCCCAGCACCTTCAAGGTTTCGCCGTCGAGGGTGCTGTGGCATACCGGCCACGGGTTGAAGGCGCGGATCAGGCGTTCCAGCTCCACGGCCGGGCGGCTCCAGTCCAGACGTGCCTCATCCTTGTTCAGCTTGTGTGCATAGGTGGCCAGGGCGTCGTCCTGCACCTCGCCCTGCAGGCTGCCGTCGGCAAGGCCGGCGATGGCTTGCACCACAGCGCCAGGGCCCAGCTGGGCGAGGCGGTCGTGCAGGCTGCCGCCGGTGTCGTCGTCGCTGATCGGCGTGGTGACCTTGAGCAGCATGGGGCCGGTGTCCAGGCCCGCTTCCATGCGCATCACGGTTACGCCGCTCTCGGCATCACCGGCCTCGACGGCGCGCTGGATCGGCGCCGCGCCGCGCCAGCGTGGCAGCAGGGAGGCGTGGCTGTTGATGCAGCCAAGGCGCGGGATATCCAGCACCGCCTGCGGCAGGATCAGGCCGTAGGCGACCACCACCATCAGGTCCGGTTTCAGTGCGGCGAGTTCAGCCTGCGCGTCGGCATTGCGCAGGGTCTGTGGCTGGTACACCGGTATGTCATGGGCCAATGCGAGGGCTTTGACCGCGCTCGGCATGAGCTTCTGGCCCCGGCCGGCGGGACGGTCGGGCTGGGTGTAGACAGCCACGATTTCGTAAGGGCTGTCGAGCAGGGCCTTGAGGTGTTCGGCGGCAAACTCTGGGGTGCCTGCGAAGACGATGCGCATGGAGTTCTCGCTTCAAAAAAGAAAAAGGCTTGCCGGAGCAAGCCTTCTGGAAGGTGGGGATCAGGCTTGCTGGCGGTGCTGCTTTTCCAGCTTCTTCTTGATCCGGTCGCGTTTGAGCTGAGACAGGTAGTCGACGAACAGCTTGCCGTTGAGGTGATCGAACTCGTGCTGCACGCACACCGCCAGCAGGCCCTCGGCCTCGAGCTCGTAGGGCTTGCCGTCGCGATCCTGGGCCTTGACCCGCACGCGCAGCGGGCGGTCGACGTTCTCATAGAAGCCTGGCACCGACAGGCAGCCTTCCTGGTACTGCCCCATGTCGTGGGTCAGCTCTTCGACGCTGGGGTTGATGAACACTCGCGGTTCGCTGCGATCTTCGGAAAGATCCATCACCACGACCTGCTTGTGCACGTTGACCTGGGTCGCGGCCAGGCCGATGCCGGGCGCTTCGTACATGGTTTCAAACATGTCGTCGATCAGCTGCTGCAGGGCGTCGTCGAACTCCGTTACCGGTTTGGCGAGGGTGCGCAGGCGCGGGTCGGGGAATTCGAGGATGTTCAAGATGGCCATAGGGTCAGGCAGTCACTGTGCGTTTGGTTGAAAAGTCGGGTGGGAACCGGCCATTGCTGGCCAGCTCCCCCCTAAGAACCGTACGTGCGCCTTTCAGCGCATACGGCTCAAGCCTTCACTAAGCTTCCAATGGAAGCCGGTTTGCTCACGTGCAGACCACGCGTGTGGAGCTGGTTGTGACAATTAGGATGCAAGAGTACCCGATTGGCCAAAGCGTCACCACCGTCAACGGCCCGGTGGATGATGTGGTGGTCGTGCCACCCTGTTTCCTTGGTGATCGGTTGTTTGCAAAGCAGACACAGGCCGTTCTGGCTGGCGAATAGATTTCCGATTTGTTTCCGGTATTTCAGCTTATTCAGCATCCGGTCCATCCGGAGTTTTTCGCCCATGGCCTCCATGGCTGGATCGTAGGGATTGTATTCCCCACTCACCTTTTTGTGCCGCTCGATCGGAGTACTCGCAAGCGAGTACAACTCGAACTCCCGTTTCGTCCCATTTTCCTCCAACACTGTGGTCGCGAACACCCATTTCCTGTCCCCTGAGGCCCGAAAATACTTCTTCCTGACCCAGTCGAGGGACTTGTTTGGGTGCCGCCTCTTTGCCCACCGCCAGAGTTTGATAAACACTCTGTTGTCCATACGGCTGTACGCTTGTTTAGCAACTACTGGCTGGTGGTACAGAGCCCACCCTCTCAGCATTGGGTTTAGCATTCGGATCAAGTCGCCCTGCCTCACCGTCTTGTGAGAGTCGATCACTTCTCGAACCTTGCTATAGAACGCCTTAA